>NZ_WXYH01000011.1:0-134904 GCF_009872365.1 Rhodococcus sp. T7 | reverse complement strand
CAACGCGCACTTGCCCGTTGGATCGGTACTTGCCCACTATGCCACCACACCTTCCCCACCTAACAAAGTCCTACTAGTGCGCGGCGCGAGAACTGCGGCCCCGCAGGGTGACGATCTCGCGCAGGCCGGAGGCGAACATCCGGGACCAACCTCCTCGCCGCTCGTCCCGAGGTCGGGCGCGACGAGGAGACCGCGGGACGCAGACTCATCCGCGCCCTGTCCGAACGGGGGATTCTCCTCGGGACCGTCGAGACTGCGACACTCCCGGCCCTGTACGCCGCCACCTCACCCGACGCCGAAGGTGGCGGGTTCTACGGGCCCCGCGGACTCGGGCACCTGGGCGGCCCGCCGGCGGAGCAGACGCTCTACAGCCGCCTGCGCGGCGAGGACGAAGCCCGACGGATGTGGCGGACCTCCGAGGAACTGACACGCGTGACCATTCCCGCGGGCCGGTGTCACGATGCGGCGACGGACACCTGACGGGCGGGGTCGATGCTCTCCGGACGTGCGCCCTCGCCGAGGGCGAAGCCCACGCCGCGCACGGTGTGGACGACATACGGCGATTCGACGGCCACCAGCTTGCGTCGGAGGGAGCAGATGTAGGCGTTGAGGACGTTCGTCTTCGATTCGACGGTCACACCCCACACCATCAGCATGAGGTCGCGACGAGTGACGACCCTGCCGATATTCTGCGCGAGCACGGTGAAGAGGATGAATTCCGTCCGGGTCAGCGTCGTGCGCAACCCGTCGTAGTCGGTGTCGTGCCGTTCCTCGCACAGGCAGAGATCCTGGCTGCCGGCGGGCGCCGGCGCGGGCACCTCGGGTTTCACACGCCGGAGGATCGCGCGGAGCCGGGCGACGAGTTCGTCCGCACCGACCGGGATCTCCAGCACGTCGTCGGCGCCGGCCTCGAGGAGGTCGCTGCGACGGTTCCCGGAGCGGAAAGTGCCGATCACCACGATGGCGAGCGCGAATCGCATCGCCTTCAACCCTCGCACTGTGGTGTCGGCATCGAGGTGCGGTGATCGCGCGTCGACGATCACCACGTCGGGGGGTTCGATCCGTGAACGCACCGGTTCCGCGTAGGTCCGCGTGACGAAGAATCCGCCATCGCGGAGGCGTTCGACGAGGGAGCTCTCCACGTCGGCGTCGATGAGCAGGACACGCGGCCGGGCAACTGCCGGGCTCGACACAGAGTTCATGCGGATTCCTCCTGTTTTCGAGCCTCGCGTCGGTGTGCCGATAGATCAACCCCGCGCCGAAGATCAAGTTCCCACGCCGCAGTTGATGACGATATCGAGCGGAACTCCCCTATCGTTACCGTGAGACCGCTGCATCACCCGATCGGGAGGTCGCTGTATGTCGGGATTGCGACACATCGCACTGCATGGGGACGACGTCGCCTACCGGCTGAGCGGTGCGGGCGAGACGCTTCTGCTCGTACACGGGATGGCCGGAAGTTCGGCGACCTGGCGTGCGGTTCTCCCGCAGTTGGCGCAGCGCTACCGAGTGCTGGCCCCGGATCTGCCCGGTCACGGTGATTCCGCCAAACCGCGCGGCGACTACTCGCTGGGCGCGTTCGCCGCGTGGCTGCGCGACCTGTTGCACGAGTTGGAGATCGAACGGGTCACCGTCGTCGGGCAGTCGCTCGGCGGCGGGGTGGCGATGCAGTTCAGCTATCAGCATCCCGAACTGTGTGAGCGCCTGGTCCTCATCGGCAGCGGCGGACTGGGGCCGGACGTGAACTGGACGCTGCGATTGCTGGCGGCGCCCGGGTCCGAGTTCCTGCTCCCCCTGATGGCGCCGGCCGCGATACGCGACGCCGGCAACAAGGTTCGCAGCTGGCTGGCGGCGATCGGGGTTCAGTCGGTTCGCGGCGACGAGATGTGGCACGCCTATTCGTCGCTGTCCGATCCGGAGACCCGGCAGGCGTTCCTGCGGACGCTGCGCGCGGTCGTCGACCATCGGGGGCAGGCGGTGAGCGCGCTGAGCCGGCTGTACCTGAACGCAGGTCTCCCCACCCAGCTGATCTGGGGTGATTCGGACGGCATCATCCCGGTCGCGCACGGTTACGCGGCGCACGAGGCGATGCCCGGGAGCCGGCTCGCCGTCCTCGACGGTATCGGCCACTACCCGCACCTCGAGGATCCGGCCGCGGTGGTCGGCATCATCGACGACTTCGTCTCCACCACACCCGCACGCATGTGAACCCTGACCGCCCACAGGAAGGTCGAGAACCATGGCTCCCATTTCGATCGACGCCACCGACGACGTCGTGACTCTGGCCAACGTGTTCACGGTGACACCGGAGACTCAGCAGCGGCTGGTGGAACTGCTCGGCCGGGCCACCGAGGAGGTGATGCGGCATCGTCCCGGTTTCGTGTCGGCCAACATTCACGCCGGTCTGGACGGCACCCGGGTCGCGAACTACGCGCAGTGGCGCAGCGTCGAGGACTTCCGGGCGGCACTGGAGGATCCGGTGGTACGCGAGCACATCGACGAGATCACGACGTTCGCGACGGCCGACCCTCAGCTGTACCGGGTGGTGTCGACGCATCACTCCTGACGCAGGAGTGACTCGGATCGAGCGCCGCCCAGGCGTCGTCCGGTGACGAGGATGTAGATGCTGACCAGCAGCACCCAGGCGGGGAACGCCAGCGTCGTCCACAGGCTGACGCTGACGACCAGCAGCAGGGCGAGGGCGAGCAGATACGTGGTCACGACGAGGAATCGCGGCATCAGTCCGGTCCGGAGCCAGATCGTTCCCAGCGAGATCATGAACACCGCCGCCATCCGCAGCGCGTAGACGTGGTTGATCTGCAGCATGATCTCGCGGCCGAAGTAGACGATCTCGTCCGCGGAACTACCCGAGTGCCGGGCGATCGCGAGGACGCCGCCCGCCACGCCCATCGAGACGAAGCCCATCGCGAGGAACAACAGCCCACTGCCCAGGAACACCGTCGCGAAGAAGCGGTCCTCGAGGTCGCCGAGGCGGTCGCGGATGACGCCGATGAACCAGAGGAACGCGATGCCCGCGAACGGGGCAAGCACGAGTGCCGTCTTGATCCGCGTCTCGCCGCTTTCCACCCAGGGGGTTTCGTCGAACGGGTCGGCAGGCAGTGCGGTGTGCAGGAGGACGAGGCTGGCGGAGAAGAACGCGGCGAACACGATTCCCGCGACGGCCGCCGAGCGTGGCGTCCTCAGCCGGCGGAACTGTTTCTCGCGCTGCATTTCGGCCATGGGTCAATCCTGGCTCGAGCGGTGACCGCGAATCATCGATTCGCGTCAACCGGCCCCGTGCCCGTCAAAGAAACCGACCGCAGTGTCTGCTACGCCCGATTCGGGCGCGCGAACTGGCCTTTCCGCGGTCCGGGTGCAGACCGGGCGTGTCGGCCTCCCGCTGGGCGGAACGCCGCATGGCGTGCCGCATCCCCGAGAACTGTGATGTCAATTACACATTCGCGAGACTTCGACCATCGAATGTGACCACCCACCCCTACCGCCCGGCTCGGGCGCGCCGCACGGCCGCGGCGCCGCCACGAATTCCCGTGCAGGTATTCGAAAGGACCCGATGATGGTCACCCATGCGCCAGACGGCGGATCGGCCCGGACGCGACAGCAGGACGTCGCCGACGAGCGATGGACGCCCCGACTGATCTTCTCGCTCACCTCGATCGTGTTACTGCTGGAGATGCTTGCAGTCAGCTACATGATGATCTCGATCGCGTTGCCGCAGATCGTCACCCACTACCGGACGACGCAGGGTGCGTGGTTGCTCACGTCGTTCCTGCTGGTGGGGGCGGTCACCTGTCCGCTGATCGGCAAGCTCGCCGACACCCACGGCAAACGCAGGCTGCTGCTGACGGCTGTCGCCCTGTCCGCGCTGGGGTCGCTGATCTCGGCGATCGCACCGACGTACGCGGTGCTGATCGCGGGCCGCTCCCTGACCGGGCTGCTCGTGCCGTGCCTGTTCCTGAGCTATTCGCTGATCCGCGACGTCTTCCCCGCCCGGACGGTGGCGCTGGCGGTCAGCATCGCCACGAGCGGAATGGGGCTCATCGCGATCCCCGCGCCGTTCTTCACCGGCTGGCTGATCGACAATTTCGGGTTCCGGAGCATTTTCTGGTTCTTCCTGGCCGGTCTCGTGGTCCTCAGCGTCCTGATCCGGGCGACGACCGACGAATCGACCGTCCGTCTGCGTTCGCGCATCGACCCGATCGGCGCCGCGCTCCTCGGCGCGGGACTCGCCGGCATCCTCGTCGGCGTGAGCTTCGGGCCGTCGTGGGGCTGGATGTCGGGGTCGACCCTCGGGTTCATCGCCGGCGGTGTCGCCCTGTTGGTGGCGTGGATCGTGTCCGCACTACTGCTGCCGGACCCGCTGATCGACATCCGCTTCTTCGTAAGCGGCCCGTGTTCCTGACGGCACTCGGCGCCGGATTCTGCTACGGCACGTCCTCTGTGTTCACGATCATGCTCCCGATGATGTGCATGACCCCGGCGATCCTGGGGCTCGGCTACGGATTCGGTATCAGCGCAGAGGGATTCGCAATTTTCCAGGCGCCGCTGGGTGGTGCGGTGGTGATCGGCGGACTGATCGTCGGAACCCTGGTACCCCGGAACGTGCGGCCGCGCATCCTGATGGTCGTGGGCATGCTCGTGATGGCGGCGGCCTGCCTGCTCACGGCGACGATCCACGATGACAAGGCGCTGCTGATCGGCTTCGCCGCCCTGCTGGGGCTGGGAATGGGCATGGGGTACGCCTCCATCCCGAACCTGCTCATCGCCGCGGTACCGCCGCAATTGCAGGCGACGACGGCGAGCATGGTGGCGGTGTTCCAGAGCATTCTGCCCGCCATCCTTCCGGTGATCGCCTTCACCGTGTTGAACTCGCACATCGCGACCGTCATGCAGGGCGCCGTCTTCTACACGGACACCGGCATCACCATCGCGTTCGTGATCGGCGCGATCTCGGCGCTGCTGGGCGCCGTGGTGGCCGTCGCGCTGCCCCGCAGGATTTCGCAGCTGAGCGCACCCGGTGCCGAGTCCACGTCGGCGACCGACGTGGTTCTCGCCCACTGAGCGGCTGGTCATGACGTCGTCGCCGCGTCCCCGAGCGGGCGCGGCGACGACTACGGAGCGGGCCGCTCCGTCGAAACCGCTCCCTGCCGTCGGCCGAGTGGGAGGCTGAGGGGGAAACAGTTCTCTGGTTCGACTCGGACGACAGGAGACCACCATGCGACTGACCACACTCGGCGACCTTCCCGGACGCATCGCGACCGGGGGCTTCATCCTCCATACGGGATTGCAGAAATGGTCGGCGGACGAGCAGACCGCCCAGGGCGTTCACGGTATGGCGGCGGGGGCGTTCCCGTTTCTGAACGCGATTCCGCCGGAACGATTCATCAAGTTGCTGTCGATCGCCGAGATAGGCACGGGCGTAGCGTTACTCGTACCGTTCGTGCCCACCGCCGTCGCGGGGGCTGCGCTCACCGGGTTCTCCGGGGGTCTCGTGGCGATGTACGCGAGGACCCCGGCTCTGCGTAACCCCGGCAGCATCTGGCCGAACGAGAACGGCATCGCGATTGCGAAGGACACGTGGATGCTCGGGATGGGACTCGGCTACGTGCTCGACGGGTGGACGCGGCTGCGCAACCGCTGACCGTCCGGAAGTGAGGTGGACGCTCTCGTCACTGTTCGGGGACGGCGCAGAAGTCGCTGTCGGAGAACCCTGACGGCCGCACACCGAGCGCCTGGTTGAGGCGTCCTCGGTGGTTCTCCCAGGCGATGGCCGCGGCGAGTTCGGTCAGCTGGGCCTCGGAGAAGGCGGCGAGGAGCGAACGCCGCAGGTCGTCGCTGATGTGGGCGGGGGTGCGTGTCATCGCCTCGGCGAACTCGAGGACCAGTTTCTCGGTGTCGTCGAACGCGGAACTCTCGCGGAATGCCGGCAGGGCGCGCAACTGGGCGTCGCTCACTCCGAGGGCACGGCTGAACGCCGATCCGATGTCGAGGCAGTACTCGCAGTTGGTCAGCGCCGCCGCCTTGATCTCGGCGAGCGCCTTCAACCGAGGGTCGACCCGGGCGCTCGCCGCCAGCGCGATCTCGTGGAATCCGACGGCCGCGAGCAGTTGTGGTCGGCGTCGCATCCAGCGGAACAGATCTGCCCGGTTGCGGCGGGCGGTGGGAAAGACGCGGCGAAACGAGTCCATCTGACCGAGGACGCTCATGCTGTCGGTTTACACCCGCGGCCGGACCTAGACAACCCCTGGACCATTCGGCAATCGTCGTGTCCCGGCGGCGGGAGTGTTCTACGTTCGGAACTGAGGCCGACCCCGCCGCACCCCGAGGAGTCACCATGAAGGCAGTCGTCTGCACCGGGACTCGCCTGGAGTTGGGTGACGTCCCGGCTCCCGTCCCGGCCAGGGGTCAGGTGTTGATCGACGTGTCCCGGTGCGGGATCTGCGGCTCGGACCTGCACGCCCGCATGCACGCTGACGAGATGGCGGAACTGGCGGCCGAGACCGGCTACCACGACTTCATGCGTTCCCACCAGCGGGTCGTGCTGGGTCACGAGTTCAGCGGCACCGTCGCCGGCTACGGGCCCGGCTGCCGGAAGCGGTGGCCGGTGGGTACCGCGGTGGTGGCGTTGCCGATCGTCCGCACCGGAGCGGAAATTCACCTGACCGGCCTGTCGGCGTCGGCGCCCGGCGGCTACGCCGAACAGGTGGTGGTGCAGGAATCGATGACCCTGCCGGTCCCGAACGGTCTGACGGCGGAGAAGGCGGCCCTGACCGAGCCGATGGCGGTGGCGTGGCACGCGGTACGCAAGGGGGACGTAGGTAAGCGCCGGAACGCGATCGTCATCGGGTGCGGCCCGATCGGTCTCGCGGTGATCACCATGCTGAAGGCGACCGGTGTCCGGACCGTAGTGGCCGCCGACTTCTCCACCCGCCGTCGCGAACTCGCCCGGCAGTGCGGTGCCGACGTCGTCGTCGACCCGGCCGCGGCGTCGCCCTGGACGTCGTATCCGCGACGTCGGGAGACGACGTCGATCACGGATGTGCTCGGCCTCGGACTGGACACCATGGAGAAACTGCGCCGAATCCCGAGGCTGCCGTGGTGGCACGCCTTCACCCTCGCCGACGCGGTGGGCGCGACCCCGTCCGGGCCGGTCGTCTTCGAATGCGTCGGCATGCCCGGGGTCATCGACGGCATCCTGGCCGGGGCGCCGCTGCGGTCCCGCGTCGTCGTGGTCGGGGTGTGCATGGAGACCGACACGTTCCGGCCGGCGCTCGCGGTCGACAAGGAGATCGAACTGCGCTTCGCCGTCGCCTACGACCCCCGCGAATTCCGCGACACCCTGCATATGCTTGCCAACGGAAAGGTCGATCCGACACCGCTGATCACCGGCACGGTCGGCCTGCCCGGGGTCGAATCCGCGTTCGCCGCGCTGGGTCACCCCGAGGTGCACGCGAAGATCCTGATCGACCCCGAGATCAGCAGCGCTTCCCAGTGATCCGCCGCCGATGAACTCCCACCATCCCCGCCTCCGATGGGTCGCCCCGGCGCTGCTCCTCGCGCTGATCTACGCGGCGTCGCTCACCGTGTACGGGTTGAGCAGCCGCACCGGCGAGGACGAGGGACCATTCGAGGGCAGCAGTGACGAGGTCGTGGTCCTGGTGACGGCGAAGTCGCTTCAGCCGACGACCGACCGGGTGCAGGCCGAGGTGACGATCGCCGTCGGCGAGGAGTACCTGCACGCCAACGGCGACACGCTGAATCGGGACATCACGCTGCTGCTCCTCCCGAGCACCAGTCACGAGGAGATCGTGTTCCGTGCGGGCGCCGCACCGACGACGTTCGACACCGAGTTCATCGCCACCGGCAACGCGGCGTACTGGCCGTTCGACCGGTTCGAGGTCAACCCGATGGTGGTGGAGGCCTACGAAGGCGCAGGCGCGGACCGTGCACTGCTGCCCACGGGTCTCCTCGTGGACGGCCGAGTCGACGGGTGGAAGGCGCGGGCCGAAGCGGTGACCGTCGACACGGACCTCTCGCGGAACGGCACCGGCGCCGCACTGTTGTTCGCACGCACGGGCGGCAACCTGATCTACGCCGGCATCCTCCTGCTGATGATGACGATCCTCGCGGGGCTCGCCGCGTTCGTCGCGCTGCAGACGTTCCGGCGCAAACGCGCCGTCAACACCGACATGCTCGGCTGGATGGCGGCGATGCTGTTCGCGGTCGTGCCGTTGCGCGGAATCCTGCCGGGAAGCCCGCCGATCGGGTCGTGGGTGGACATCGCCCTCACGGTGTGGGTGGTGTCCACCCTCGTCGCGTCACTGGCGTTGTTCGTCTTCTGCTGGTGGCGGGACAGCGATCAGCCCGCTCGGCCCGACGCGGTTGCCACGAGCGCGACGGATTCGGAATAGTCGATGCCGTGGTGCGCCGAACGGGGAGAGTGTTGCCGCCGTGGTATCTCGGCCCCGTCAACATGGTGATCATCTGCCTGCATCGGCGGGCGTCGCCGCGAGCGGGTACGGCTGGTCCCGCTGCCGGTGTCGGAGCGGGCCCGGATCCTGCCCGAGTTCCCGATCCGGGTGCCGCACGGGGTCACCATGTTTCTCGAGGCCGGGACGGTCGCGAACTCCCTCCCGAGGCATTCGCGGCCGCGGCCGACCGGTGCGAGGTGTTCCATCGAGCCGCTGGACTGACGGGGGGTCACCGAACTTCGAGCGTGCCCACCATGTTCGGGTGGTAGGTGCAGTGGAAGGCGAACGTGCCCGGCTGGCCGGGCACCGTGAACGTCGCGGTCGCGCCCGGTTCGACCTCCACGTCGAACAGGTCGCCGGTGTCCGCGGTCACGGTGTGTTCGGCGGTGTCGTCGTTGCGGACGGTGACCTGCTCTCCCGGCGCAAATGTGCCGGGCAGCGTGTACTTGAAGTCGCTGATCACGATCTCCCGTGCACCCGCAGGCATGGACATCGGCATCGACATCGACATCGACGGCATGTCGGTCATCATGTGGTCCCCGGAGTGCTCCGATTCGGAGGAAGCGGACGAGTCGTCGCTGTCGTTACCGCACGCAACCAGCGCAAAGGCGGCCAGCAGGATCGGCAGGACAAGTGTCAGTACGCGTTTCATGATGGTTGCCTCCGGGGCGCCGTGGGAACGGATGCCCGACGCCCCGCTCCTCGCGGGAGTAGTACCCGTTTTCCCGGAAGACACCCCTCGGTGCATGGTGACGCGTCAGCCGCCGTTCAACGCCTCCTGCGTCTCGAGGTTCGCGACCGGGGTGCGGAGGGAGGCGACAGCGTCGGCGTAGAGGGAGGACTTGATCTCGCCGAGCGTGCGGCCACGCGTCGCAACGAGTCCCTGCGCGTGTGCGACGGCGTCGGCGAGCACTTGCTGCTCGGGGGCGACCTCGTCGACGAATCCGAGTTCCTTCGCCGCGGTGCCGCCGTACCGCCGGCCGGTCACCAGAGCGGTGTGCACCGCCCGCGCGGGCAGGCGGGCCGCGAGCAGCGCGATGCTGCCGGGCGCGTAACTCGCGCCGATGGTGATCCCCGGCAGGCAGAAGTAGCCGCGGTCCTCCCGCATCACCCGGTGGTCGTGGGCGGCCGCGAGGATGGCGCCGCCGCCGAAGGTGTGCCCGGTCAGCGCGGCCACGGTGGGCAGCGGGAAGGTGAGAATCCGGGCGAACAGGGCCTGCACGCGGTCGATGTAGGAGTTCAGCTTGTCGGTGTTGGCGAGCACCCAGGCGGTGTCGAGACCGGTGGAGTAGAACTTCCCGACCGCGGTCGTCACCAGCGCGGCGGGGCCGTCGTGCTGCTCGACGCGATCGAGGAGACCATCGACACTCGCGATCCAGTCCGGGTGGAAGGCGTTCTCGCTGTCCCGTTCGCCCTCCTCCCCGAAGAACAGGACGAACACATCACCCGAGCGTTCCAAGTACGGCATGCGGCGAGGCTACCCGCAGACCGGCGCGCTGCGCCCCTCGAGCACACCCGGTGGGTGAAGTTTCAACTGTCGCGGGGCCGGGTATGTCGATCGTCAAACAGCTGAGGGGTGGACCATGAAGAGCGGAACAGGCATTGCCGACACCCGCACCGTTCGGGACTACATCCACACGGTGGCCAGGAGCGTTCACGCCGATTCCATCGACTGGTGGGACTGCGACGGATTCGACGCCGTCCTCGTGCTGCCGTTCCGGTTGCACTACTTGCCCGGTCGCAACGCCGTGCTGGCCTGGAACCGGACCTTCGGCTGGTCGCTCGGCGTCGAAGGACTGGGCCGCCGCAGCGTCATCGTGATCGACGGCCTCGGACTCGGCCGAACACCGCCGCCCGCCGTGTGCGCGGAGCGTGCGGTGGAGTTGATCGACGACTACTGCCGGTCCACACCGGCAATGCCTGCCGCGCACGGTCCCGGCCCCGCGGCACCGGCCGCCGCGGATCGCTGTCCCCGCATCGGCAACGCCGCCGCCGGTGGCGGACGGCGGGACAGAGTCGTCAAACGACCGTGACCGGTGGCGCCGGAGGCCACGACGACAATGTGGCCCAACCGCATTCCTCCGCGCAGGAGCAGTCGATCGTCGCCGCGGAGCAGGGCGCGGCGCGCATCAGCACGGCGGAACATCCGCTCGGCAAACCGGGCCCGCGGTTCGACCGCCGGTCCCCGTTCTTCATCGGCATGGCCGGGGCGGCCGGCGTTGCCGTCACGTACGCGCTGATCGAGGTCGTTCTCGCGGCCCGCGGGGTGCTGGTCCTCATCGCCGTCGCCGCCTTCCTCGCGATCGGTCTGGAACCGGCCGTGTCGTGGCTGGTGCGGCACGCGTTTCCCCGATGGGCAGCCGTCGCAACGGTTTTCGTCGTCGCGTTCGCGATACTCGCCGGGTTTCTCGCCGCCGCGATCCCGCCGATGGTGACGCAGGGCGGCGCTCTCGTCCACAACGCCCCCGACTACCTGGGCCACCTCGAGCAGCGCTACCCGGTGCTGCAGGAACTGAGCACCCGCTTCCATCTGCAGGACGAACTGCGCCGGGCGCTCGATGCGGGCAATGTGCCGGTCGTGCTCGGCGGGCTCGTCGGCGCGGGCAAGTTCGTGTTCAGCGCCATCAGCGGCACGGTGATCGTGGTCGTGCTCACCGCGTACTTCCTCGCCGACTTCGGGCACATCCGGTCCTCCCTGTACCGCCTGGCCCCGAACTCGCGGCGACCGCGCACGATCCTGATCGGCGACGAAATCTTCGCGAAGGTCGGCGGCTACGTGCTCGGGAACCTCCTGATCTCGCTGATCACCGCCGTCCTCACGTTCGTGTGGCTCGTCGCCTTCGATGTCCCCTACCCGTTGCTGCTGGCCGTCCTCGTCGCCGTGCTGGATCTGATTCCGGTGGTCGGTTCCACCCTCGCCGGTGTCGTGGTGGCGTTGGTCGCCCTGACCGTGTCGCTGCCGGTATCGCTGGCGACCATCGTCTTCTTCATCGCCCTCCGCCTGTTCGAGGACTATCTCCTCGTTCCCCGGATCATCGGCAGAACCGTCAAGGTGCCCCCGATGGTCACCGTCGTCGCCGTCCTCATCGGCGGGGCCCTGCTGGGGATCGTCGGCGCGCTGCTCGCGATCCCGGTCGCCGCCGCCGTCCTGCTCCTCGCCCGCGAGACGGTGTTTCCGCAGCTCGACCGGCGTTGAGCAGGCGCGGCGCGAAAACGGCCCTGTGGAAGAAGTTTCCATGTTCTGCTTACCCTGGAGACGTGGGATGCGCCGGGGCATGCTCGGGGTCGTGTCCCGAGCATGAGAAGAGGCGCTGCATGTCGGTGATGAGTCCCACCGAGGCGATGTTCGTGCTGTTCGAAACACCCTCGCATCCCATGCACATGGGTGCACTCGAACTGTTCGAACCGCCGCGCGACTCGGGACCCGATCACGCCCGGGTCATGTACGAGGCACTGATCTCGCAGGAAGGTGCGTCCGACACGTTCCGCCGGCGCGCCGTCCGCCCGCTGCGCGGCGCCAGTTACCCGTGGTGGTCGTTCGACGACCGCATCGACCTCGGCTACCACGTGCGGCACACGGCGGTGCCGGGGCGGGGCCGCATGGAGGACCTGCTGTCGCTGGTGTCCCAGATGCACGGCATGCCGCTCGATCCGCAACACCCGATGTGGGAGATCCACGTCATCGAGGGGCTCGCCGACGGGCGGACGGCCGTGTTCTCGAAGATCCACCTGTCGCTGATGGACGGACCGGCGGGGCTGCGGCTCCTCCACCACGCCCTGTCGACCGACCCCGACGCCCGCGACTGCCCCGCACCGTGGATGCCCGGGATGGCCGGCACGTCGCGGCGCGAATCCGCGTTGCCCGTCGCCGCGGTCCGGGCCGGGGTGCGGGCGGCCACCAGCATCGTCGGGGTGCTGCCCGCGCTCGCGAAAGTCGCGTACGACGGCGTCCGCGACCAGCATCTGACGCTTCCCCTGCAGTCACCGCCGACGATGCTCAACGTTCCCGTCGGCCGGGCCCGGAAACTGGCGGCGCGGTCGTGGCCGATCCGGCGACTGGTGTCGGTGGCCGCCGCCGCCCGCACCACCATCAACGCGGTGGTGCTCGCCATGTGTTCGGGGGCGCTGCGCCACTATCTCCTCGAGCAGTACGCGCTGCCGGAAGCGCCGTTGACGGCGATGCTGCCGGTCCCGCTCGACCTCGGGGGCACCATGATCGGACCGCGCGGCCGCGACCACGGGGTCGGCGCGATGGTCGTCGGGCTGGCCACCGACGAATCGGATCCGGCCGCCCGCCTCGCCCGCATCAGCGAATCGGTCGAGCACACCAACCGGGTGTTCGGGGCGCTGAGCCACACCCAGTTCCAGGTGATGAGCGCGCTGGCGATCAGCCCGATCCTGCTCGAGCCGGTACGCCGGTTCGTCGACGACACTCCCCCACCGTTCAACGTCATGATCTCGTACATGCCGGGCCCGTCGCGGCCGCGGTACTGGAACGGCGCCCGCCTGGACGCGGTGTACCCGGCGCCGACGGTCCTCGGCGGTCAGGCGCTGAGCATCACCCTCACCAGCCGGTCCGGTCAGCTCGACGTCGGGGTCGTCGGCGACCGGAACGCCGTTCCGCACCTCCAGCGGATCATCACGCATCTGGAGACGTCGCTGACCGATCTGGAGAACGCGGTCGCCGCGTCCGGCACCTGACCGCTACCCGGTCGGCTGCCGCAGAGACGTGCGATTGCGGTCCCAGCACGCGGTGACGTGGTCGCCGACCAGATCGTCGAACGCCAGGCATGCCGCGGCGCCCAGCAGGACGTCGTCGCCGACCGCCGGCCGTGCGGCGACGAGCCCGCCGGCGAGGTCCCGGCACACGATCTGTTCGTGCACGGAGTCGGCTTCCACGTGCTCGTCGAAGAACAGGGTGGCCGCCTTCCCGAACCCGAGCCGACGTAGACCGGCAGCGTACTTCTTACTCGGCAACGCGGACGTGGTCTCCACCGCGCACAGGTGCCCCACCAGGGCGCCGAGACGACTGCGGTGGAGTCCGAACAGGGACAGTGCGTTCAGAGACGCCAGCGTCACGGCGGGCACCGCGTCGACGTAGTGCGCGTACGCGTCGGACAGTCCGAGTTCGCGCATCGTCGTCGCGAACAACGCCGAGTGCATGCGCTCGGGCCTGCCGCCACCGTATTCGTCGGACTGCACCTCCACCAGCGCCGCCTTCGGTGCGCCCGCGAGCCGCGGAATGCCGAGCGTGTGCACGTCCGCCTCTCGCAACTGGTTGAGGGAACGGTGGATCAGCAGTTCCCGGAACTGGGTGAGATCCGCGTCGTGGGCCATGTGCCCGGACAGTCCCGGCGCCGTGCTGGGGGCGGTCATCTCCCACAGCGCCGCCACGACGTCGTCGACGCCCGTCGGAGGATCTGCGAGCGCGCGGATCGCGGCATCGAACGGCACCTCCAGCGCCGACCGGGCGGCGATGAGGTCGCTGTTCCACTCCCACCGGTCGTCGACCCCGGCGATTCCCTGCAGATGCAGTTCGTACAGGGCGGTCAGGCAGATCTGCGCGTCCTCGTCGAACAGGAAGGCCCGCGGGTCGTCGCGCTCCGCCGCGGCGAGGGCGCGCGCCGCCACCACGAACGGCTCGGCATCGGCGGCGTCTCCGCGCAGAATGGGGAACAGGAAACCGCTGACGGGACCGCGCGGCGCCGGACAGGGCATGGACGTTCCCGATCGCGGCACCGTGCCCGACGCCGATCGAGAGTGCAAAGTGGTCATATGAACTCCATTCCCATATCCGGGGCCGACGAATCCGACGTGACCATCACCGTCTGCCCGGACGGCCCGCTCCTGGTGCGTGGTGCGGCGCGGATTCTCGACACCGAAGGTAACCCGATCGGCGGCGATCGGGCCACCGTGGCACTGTGCCGGTGCGGGCGGACGAGCATCGCCCCGTTCTGCGACAGTTCGCACAAAAAGCGGCGCCGTCGACCGTAGAGCCGCGGCGGCCTGGCGAGAAGTGCAGTGGCGCAGCCGAAAATAACGAGGATCGGCCGCGGCGGAGACCCGAAGTCGGAAAGCCTCCTGCCACCCTCGGCAGAATGGGGTAACGTCGTAGACCTGCACGGTTGAGCCCCCAGCCGCAATGGACGGGCACGGTTCCCGCGCCTTCTCTCGTGCCTGTCT
Organism: Rhodococcus sp. T7; assembly: GCF_009872365.1. Lineage (NCBI taxonomy): Bacteria > Bacillati > Actinomycetota > Actinomycetes > Mycobacteriales > Nocardiaceae > Rhodococcus > Rhodococcus sp. T7. Next base: position 120,232 of record NZ_WXYH01000011.1, on the reverse strand, counting down.
CCTTCGTTGCTCGACCGTGAGGAAACGACATGAAATCCGTTCTCAGTGCGCTGCCGACACCCACCGACCCCGCCACCGATACGACGCTGTTCAATTGGGCGGCGGAGCCGGAACACGGGCGGCTCGCCGTCGACAGTGCGCCGGGTGCCGGCGGGATCCTGGTCGTCCGGATCTCCGGCGACATCGACGTCACCACACTTCCATCGTTCGGAAGTCATCTCGAGGAAGCAATCGACGAGCGGTTACCGTTCGTGCTCGACCTCTCCGACGTCCAATTCCTGTGTGCGTCGGCGCTGCCGATCCTGGAGATCATGTCCGCCCGCGCGCACCGGCTCACCGTGCCGTGGGCAGTAACCGGGAACAACGCTCTCCGCAGGCCGTTGACCGCGATGAACATGGCCGCGTCCATCCCCTTCTGCACAAACCTGGAGGACGCGTTCCGGCTGGTCGCCGGCGGAATACAGCGGGGTGGGCGCTCCGCGTGACTGATTCCGCCCCGCACGGCACGTCCGACTTCGTGGTGGTCGCCAACCGGCTGCCCGTGGACATGGAGACTCTCGACGACGGAACGACACGCTGGAAGCGCAGTCCCGGAGGCCTCGTCACAGCCCTCGAGCCGATCCTCCTCGACCGGGACCGCGGTTCCTGGGTGGGCTGGCCCGGGGTGCCCGACACGAAGGTCGAACCGATCGTCTCCGGCGGGATCGACCTGTACCCGGTGGAATTGAGTTCGGACGAGGTGTCGCGGTACTACGAGGGATTCTCGAACGCGACGCTGTGGCCGCTGTACCACGACGTGCTGGTGGCCCCGGTCTTCGACCGGGACTGGTGGCACACCTACTTGGAAGTGAATCGCCACTTCGCCGAGGAGACGGCGCGCACCGCGGCCGAGGGCGCCACCGTGTGGGTGCAGGACTACCAACTCCAGCTGGTGCCGCGCCTGCTCCGGGAGATGCGCCCCGACCTGACCATCGGATTCTTCCTTCACATCCCGTTCCCGCCGGTCGAACTGTTCATGCAGCTGCCGTGGCGGAAGGAGATCGTGGAGGGGCTTCTCGGGGCCGACCTCATCGGTTTCCATCTGCCGGGGGGCGCCCACAACTTCCTGTTCCTGGCCCGCAGGCTGCTGGGACTCGACGCCACCACGGCAGGCGTCGGGGTGCGCGGCGCACTCGGCCGGGTGACGCTCGACGACCGTGTCGTGCAGGTCGGTGCGTTCCCCATCTCCGTCGACGCCCGGCAACTGGTCGAGCAGGCCACCGACCCCGCCGTCATCGAACGGGCCGAAGAGATCCGCCGGGAGCTCGGGAACCCCCGGAAGATACTCCTCGGCGTCGACCGGCTCGACTACACGAAAGGCATCGACCTGCGGCTGTCGGCGCTCGGCGAACTCCTCGACGAGGGGCGCCTCGACCCGTCCGACACCGTGATGGTGCAGCTCGCCACCCCGAGCCGCGAACGCGTCGAGCACTACATCAAGATGCGCAGTTCCATCGAGGAGCAGGTCAGCCACATAAACGGTGATCACGGTCAGATCGGCAGGCCGGTGGTGCACTACCTCTACCAGCCCGTCGATCGCAGCGAGCTGATCGCGCTGTTCCTCGCCGCCGACGTCATGCTCGTCACTCCGATGCGCGACGGAATGAATCTCGTGGCGAAGGAATACGTCGCCTGCCGGGCCGACCTGGGCGGTGCGCTGGTGCTCAGCGAATTCGCGGGGGCCGCCGCCGAACTCCGGGGCGCCTACCTGGTGAACCCGCACGACCTCGACGGCGTGAAGAACACGATCGTCGCCGCACTCGAGCAGGAGCGGGAGCAGGGGCGGCGGCGCATGTCGCGGCTGCACCGGCAGGTGCTCGACCACGACGTGCACCGATGGGCGCGGTCCTTCCTCGGCGCGCTGGCCCCGGTCATCACCGACTGATCACCGCCCCGCCATGCCTCACTCCGGATTCGTCGTCACCGATTCGACGATGCGGCGCGCCACCTCCGCCAACTTGACGTGCTCCTGTTGCGACTGCGCGACGAGGATGTCGAACGCCTGGTCCGCGGACACACCCCGCAGTGCCATCACGATCCCCTTGGCCTGCTCGATGACGGCGCGGCTCTTCATGGCCCGCGTGAGACCCGTCACCTCGTTCCTGGCCAACTCCACGCTGCGCGCGCTCCTGAGCAGCCCCTCGATCGCCGTGGTGTAGACGAGGAGCACCACGGCGTCGAGTTCGCTGAAACCGTGATCGCCCTGCCCGTAGATGTTGAGCGTGCCGGCGAGGGCCTCGTCGACGGCCAGCGGCGCGGACAGGAAACTGCGCATGCCCGCCTGGTCGAGGTTGTCGGCGAGGGACGGCCACCGGGTCGCGGCCTCCCCGAGTCTCGCCTTGACGACCTTCCGTGTGCCAGCGACACCGAAGTAGTCGCCGTCGATGGCCTGGAAGTTCTCGATGTCGATCTGCCGGACCGCCTCGTCGGTGAAGGCGACGGTCTCGACGCGGCCGTCGCGCAGCAACGAAATTCCGGCCATGTCGGCGCCGGCGAGCGCGTCCACCACCTGCTCGCAGACCCGTTGCAGCAGCAGGCCCATCTCCACCTGTGACCCGGAGTTCCGATTGAACTCGTCCAACGCGGTTGCCAAGGAGCCCAATTGGGCAGCGATCGTCGCCCCGTCCAGATCGGGGGACATCGACTCAGGGTGCTCACCCGCAGTCTCGGCCATTCTCGGATACACCTCGGATTCCGGGTGTAACCGACAGGACACCCACTGAACGAACGCAGCAGTTGTCTCTACCGTCGAGGAGACTTTACTCGACCCGGGAACCGACTTCGTCCACCGATCCCGTCGCCGGGCGCGGCCGGTTCACCGGAGCGGTTCGAACGAGCCGATCCGGTCCGCTCAGCCGCCGCCCAACTGCTCCCGCAGCCCGGACAGGGTGCGTGCCAGGATCCGCGAGACCTGCATCTGTGAGACGCCCACGCGCTGCGCGATTTCCGTCTGGGTCATCGAACCGAAGAAGCGCAACATCAGCACTCGGCGTTCGAGCGGCGGAAGTTTCTCCAGCGCCGGCCGCACCGAGGCGTGACTCTCCACGTTCGCGAGCTCCGGGTCCTCCTCGCCGAGTGTCTCGGCGAGGGGAAGGTCGTCGGGGTCATCTCCCATGGCCGCATCCATCGACAAGGTTTGGTAGGCATTCTTCGCGAGCAGGCCCTCGGACACTTCCCGGACGTCGAGTTCGAGTTCGGCCGCGATCTCACTCGCCGACGGCGACCGCCCCAGTTCCTGCGACAGCTCGTCGACGGCCTTGGCGATCAACGCGTGGAGTTCCTGCATGCGCCGGGGCACCCGCATCGACCACCCGGTGTCGCGGAAGTACCGGCGAACCTCACCCATGATCGTGGGCACCGCGTAGGACACGAAGTCGAAGCCGCGGTCCGGATCGAAGCGGTCGACCGCCTTCACCAGCCCGAGGCGGGCGACCTGCAGCAGGTCCTCGTGCGCCTCGCCGCGACCGCCGAACCGGCGGGCGATGTGATCGGCCAGCGGAAGGCAACGGGTGATGATCTCGTCGCGCAACGTGGACGCCTCCCGCGACGACGCCTCCAGGGTTCGCAGGTGCGCCACCGAGGGCGCCACGTCCTTGTAGTCGTCTCTGCCGGGACGGTGCCGTTCGCTGCGTTCCGAAACCGGTGACACTAGTTGGTGCCCCGGTATTTGACCAGTTCCACCGCCACGGTCCGCTCGACGGACCCGTTGCCGACAGGTCCCTCCGACACCGACACCGCATTCATCAACGTCTCTAGCACGTGCCACCCGAAACTCTCCCGGTTGGGCACCCCGCGCCGGCTGAGGGGTGCACTGATCGTCACGTGCAACCCGGTTTCCGTCACCGCGAAGGAGCACGTCAGTTCAGCACTTCCCGGCGTAGCCGCGATCAGTTCCGAACACACCTCGTCCACGGCGAGTTTGATATCGGCGACGTCGTCGAGCGTGAAGTCTCCCAGAACGGCGAGAGTTTCCGCCACGGCGCGCACCACAGGCAATTGTTCGAACTCCGCCGCCACACGAAGTTCCACGGGCACACCGGATCTCGTTTTCATTCGTCTAACCTCGTCGACCTCGGCCATCTGCACTCCACGTCTGTGTCGTCGGTTTCTGCGACTCTCGGCAGCGTACCCAGCTGCCGCGGCCCTCAACCCGCCGGCGAACCAAAGCGCGGACGTGTCCCGAATGTGTTCCTGACGTGTGGTTCGACGAACCCGATTCGGTGGGCCTCAGGCGATCCGGACGTCGCGTGCCTGGTTGCCGGTGTCGGTGCGGCAGACGGTGAAACTGACGCGCTGCCCGTCGACGAGGATGCGGTGACCGTCTCCGGCGATTTCGGAGATGTGGACGAAGACGTCGTCGGATCCGTCGGCCGGCGCGAGGAAGCCGAAACCCTGGTCAACGTTGAACCATCGCACCGTGCCGGTCTGCAGGGCCGTCGACGGACGGGCAGGCAGTGTGTCGCCGGTGCTCATCGTGCCGCCCTCCGATCGGCCAGGCCGCGGAGCGCGGCGCCGCCCCCCAAGCTCGCAACGAGTAGAACCACGAGCAGAGTTACGTTGAGCATTGCTCCTCCTCGGCGTGCACACTTTCGACCCCCTGGTCGAATCAACCCGAAAATAGTGGGTCTCTTTCGAGTACGGGGCGGTTCGCGCCGAGCGTTTGCACAATCGAGATCTGGCGGACACAACGCATCCGCGTTGGCGACCACAGAAGATCTGATTTGCCAGGCATAGATTTTGTAGTACGGTCGAGGCGTCGGAACTTCAGCGATCGAGTCGAGAACGTTCGCCGATACGAACAGAAGTCGCCGGCGAGGTAGGGGCCCGTGATTCGAGACCTTCCGTCACGGGTACGCGGTGAGTTCACCAGGCGCCGCCCCGACACGCAGGCGACCGAACGGGGCATCCACGCCCCGGGGTTCCGCAGGCAGTCAGCAAGCGAAAGAGAGGACCGAGAATGTCGAAATTCACCGTGCCGGGTCTTTCCGACGAGCAGGGAGCGCGAGTCGCCGACATCCTGCAGAAGCGGCTCAGCGCCTACAACGATCTGCATCTGACGCTCAAGCACATTCACTGGAATGTGGTAGGTCCGAACTTCATCGGCGTGCACGAGATGATCGACCCGCAGGTCGAGTTGGTGCGCGGCTACGCAGACGCGGTCGCCGAACGCATCGCCGCCCTGGGAAAGTCGCCCGACGGCACTCCGGCCGCCATCACCCGCGACCGCACGTGGGACGACTACTCCGTGAACCGCGACACGGCGCAGGCGCACCTCGGTGCTCTCGACCTCGTGTACAGCGGCGTCGTCGAGGACAACCGCAAGGCGATCGCCGAAACGGGCGACCTCGACCCGATCACCGAGGACCTTCTCATCGGCCAGACCGGCGAACTCGAGAAGTTCCAGTGGTTCGTGCGCGCCCACCTCGAGAACTCCGGCGGCAGCCTCTCCACCAACGGTGCGCACTCCGAGAAGCAGGCCGCCTCGCAAGCGCGGTAAGTACGGACAACCCTCTTACCCACTACCGAAAGGTGACGAACATGGCTGAGAACAACAGCGGACCGGCAGAAGCCGTCAAGGGCGTCGTCGAAGACGTCAAGGGCAAAGCGAAGGAAGCCGCGGGCGCGGTGTCCGGCCAGGACGACCTCACTCGCGAGGGCAAGGCGCAGCAGGACAAAGCCGCCGCCCAGCGCGAGGCCGCCGCGAAGGAAGCCGAAGCGGAGAAGGCCCGCGGCAAGGCCGAGGCGCAAGAAGCTCGCCAGCGCGCCGAACAGTGACACGCTGCGGGCCGGAACCCGGCCCGCACGGAACGTCTCCGCTCCGATTGACACCGGCGACCGCCGGTGTCACTCACCCCTGAAAGGACTGATACGTGCTAGGACTGGGAATTCTGGGCTGGATCATCATCGGCGGCCTCGCCGGATGGATCGGCAGCAAGATCATGAAGACCGACGCCCAGATGGGGATCATCCTCAACATCGTCGTCGGAATCGTCGGCGGACTCCTCGGCGGCTTCATCCTCAGCCTCTTCGGCACCGACGTCGAAGGCGGCGGTCTCTGGTTCAGCTTCTTCACCTGCCTCCTCGGCGCGGTGATACTCCTGTTCCTGGTCAAGCTCGTCACCGGGCGACGTGTGACGCATTGATTTCCGGAATCGGGCCTGCCTGTCACACGATGGGCAGGCCCGATTTCTGCGTGCCCCGGCCCGGTCATCGCCCCAGCAGGCGGATCACCGCCCTCTCCACCACTTCCCGCTCTGCGTCCTCGGACGACGCCCGCCGGGCTCGCTGCAACGACGACGCGATGGTGCGCCCCGAGTCGAACGCGGTGATCACCCGCGGATCGACGTACGACGTCCGCGCGACCTGCGGGGTGTTACCCAGTACGCTCGCGACCTCGCGCATCACCTCGGTTTCCGCGGAACTGCGGGCCCGCTTCGACGAGGCGCCACCGATGTCCGCGAACGCCACCGCGGCGATCACGGTCGCGTGCCAGGTCCGAAGATCCTTGACGGTGTACTCGTCCCCCGCCACGTCCTTGAACCGGGCATTGACGTCGTCGGCATGTACCTCGAAACACTTGCCGCCCCTGCGATAGACGAGAAGCCGATCGCTCGGCGGCGCGTCCGCACGCAACAGCGAACGCAGGGCGGTCGCGAGGGCGGCGTCTTCGAACGCCAGGGTCCGCTGAACCCCGCTCTTGGCCGGGAAGTCGAGTTGCACTTCGTCGGCCCGCACGGTGACGTGTTCGCGCAGCAGTGTCGCGACACCCCGTGAACCGTGCTCCTCGGCGTACTCCTCGCCTCCGATCCGCAGGACACCGCGATCGAGCATCCGCAGCGCGACCGCCTCGACGCGGTACCTCCCCCGGCCTCGGCGGCGCAGCGCTTCCCCCACGTGCTCCCGCCATTCCGGCAGACTGGCGGCGTCCCGCGGCATCCACACCGACCGCCTGAATATGACCGTTCGCGTGCGGACAGATCCACACCTTCCGCCACGCGGGCGGGATGACCAGAGCGTCGATGCGCGCCCTGTCGTCGTCCGACACGGCGGACGACCCGTCGGGAGCCTCGTAGGAGAAGCCTCGGCCCCGCCGTCGCCGGCGAATACCCGCCGAGGACGGATCACTGTTCCGCAGCCGCATCTGTGCCCCTCCTGTCCGTGCCGGAACCGTGCAGGTCTCCGGATCTCGTGATACCCACGAAGCCACACCGTCACGCGATCCGCCGATTTCGTGTGAACCAGTGGTCTCGCGCCCGCAATGGGGTATTCGTTAGGAATGGACAGTCGAGGGCCGGAGCGCGACGACGCCGACTGGAACTACCGCGCCCGTCACGAGACCGAAACTCAGCGGCTCGACCGGAACTGGAGCGGTCTTCTCCAAGAACTGCGCGTCGTGCAGACCGGTGTGCAACTGCTCACCGGCTTCCTGCTGACGTTGCCGTTCCAGCAACGGTTCGAGGACCTCACGGACAGCGAGGTCGGCATCTATCTGGCGACGGTCGCCCTGTCGGTGACGTCGACGATGCTGCTCGTCGCGCCCGTCGGTCTGCACCGCATGCTGTTCCGCAGGCACGCACTCCCCGAACTCGTCGCGGCCTCGCATCGGCTCGCGATCTGTGGCATCGCCACCCTCGGCCTGGCACTGATCGGTGTGGTGGCGTTGATCTTCAGTTTCGTCATCTCACCCCTCGCAGGAGCCGTCGCCGCCGCTGTCGCATTGGCGATGTTCTGCGGACTCTGGGGCTTCGCCGCAGTCCTGCAGTCGCGGCACCGGTGAGCCCGCGTTTTGGTCCGACGGCTTCCGGGTAGGCGAAACGGGGGCAGCGGAAGGAGAGGGTGATCGTGTCCGAGAGCACGCACGGCGAGAAGGACGAACCAAAAGGTGGCCGCCCGGGCCCAGCCGATCACGGCAAGGACGGCGGCATGGCCACCAGAGAAAACGCGCCCGAGTTGACGGAGGACTCCGCCGACGCCGAAAACGACTGACAAACCCGAACCGCCGCTCGAGCACAGGAGGAATGTTGTGACGTATCAGCCGGACAACGGGCCCAGCCATGAGTTGAATTCCGAATTCCGTCCACAGGACGACGCCCATACCATGCGCAACCACGTCGGTGAAGCGATCACCGACGGCCGGAATTGGCCCGGGTACATCCTCATCGCCGCCGGAATCGCCGTGCTCGGGTTGACCCTGGTCGCGGCGGGCTACGGATTCGAGGGCTGGGCGCTGATCGGCGGAATCGCCTGCGTCCTGTGCCTCGTGCTCGGCACCGTCCTGGTTCTCCTCGAACGGCGGCGCGTCAAAGCACTCGAAGGCGAAACTTTGACCGATCAGGAAGGTCATTGACCGATCCGAAGGCGGACCTCCACGACTACCTTCAGGCCGCACGAAATGCCCTGCTGTGGAAGTTGGACGGGTTGTCCGAGTACGACATCCGCCGACCGATGACCGCGACCGGCACGAACCTGCTGGGGATGGTCAAACACCTGACCGGCGTCGAGATCGGCTACTTCGGGGAGCCGTTCTGCCGATCCGTCGAATTCCCACCGTGGGTGACCGACGACGCCGAAGACAACGCGGACATGTGGGCAACCGCCGACGAGTCCCGCGAATACGTCGTCGGCCTGTACCGCCGGGCGTGGGAGCACACGGACGCCACCATCCGGGCGCTGCCGCTCGACGCGCCCGGCCGGATACGGCACTGGCCGGAAGACCGCCGCGACGTCACGCTGCATCGGATTCTCCTGCACGTGATCGCCGAAACGCACCGGCACGCGGGGCACGCCGACATCGTCCGGGAACTCCTCGACGGAACCGTCGGACTGAGAGGGGACAACGGCAACGTGCCTACCGCAGAGCGCACGTGGTGGGAGAACTACCGGGCCCGCCTCGAACGGGCGGCGAGGGAGGCCGGCCGCGGCTGACCGCGTTCACCCGGCCGCCGGTTGCACAGTCGTCGTGGTGACAACCGGCGTGGTCGCCGCAACCGACTCCGCTGCCGGCGTCGTCGTGGGTTCCGCCGTGGTGGTCGTCACCGGGGAGGGTTCCGAGACGGCCTGCGGCGCAGACGGCGACGTCGTTGCTGCTGCGGCGGCCATCTCCGCGGCTGTCGTGGGTTCCGGCGACGTCGTGGATGCGAGCGTCGTGGGTGCCGGTGCACTGGGGGTCGTCGTGGTTGCACTGACCGAGTTGCCGGCCGGGTTGCTCGCCAACTCGGGCTTCTTCGCGTCGGTGGTGGTGGGTGCGACCTGCGCCGCTTCCGCGTCCTTCGTCGAGGCGGCGGCGAGTTTCGCGGTGGGCTGCTCCGCAGCAGCCGTTCGCGCCTCGCCCTTCTCCGCTTCCTGCGCGAGGTGTGTCAGCCAGGCCGCTGCGTACTGTGCAGAGGTCAACGGTTTCCCGTTTCCTGCGTTCGCATCACGCCAGTAGTCGAAGTGGTGGCCCGTCCCCTCACCCAGCGTCTGCTGGTACGGATCGCTCATCGCCACCTGGATCGTGTTCTGATTGTCCGCGATGAACCCGATGATTTCGTTCCGCACCTTGGCGGGCAGGTAGACCAAGTCGACCGCCTGATTGGACGAGATCGGACCGGCCTGCGTGTTCGATTGCGTCGCAGCGGAATCGGCGGGCTTGTATGCCGGATCCGACACCTTGACCAACACGTCGAGGAACGTCTCGTCGGACTGCATCCAATTGTCCTGCGACTGGATGTCCGCGAACGCGGCGAGGGCGATCTGCCCGAGTACCACCGCGAGATCCTGTCCCGTCGCCGGGGTCAGGCCCTCCTTCTGCAGCGCGTCGATGTTCAACTGCCGTCCCGCGTTGATGGCGAGTTGCAGCAGCGCGATGTTCTCGGGTGCGGAGCAGGTCAGATCGCCTTCCGAGCAGAACGATGCCACCTTCCCGTCCAAGGCGCCGAAACTGCCGGACGTCCCGGGCAGGGCACCGCGTCCGGCGGTGCCGGCCTGACCCGACTGGTAGGCGAGATCGAAACCGTCGGGATTGCGGAATTCGTTCTCGGCGCCCGGAAATGCTCCTTCGCCGAGGGTGCGGCCGGCGTCCGCCAGGATGACGACACCGACAACGGAAGCGGGATCGAGGATGTCGTACGAACCGTCCTGGCCGTCCTGATTCCCGACTTCCATCGCAACCCGTCTCGCGACGTCGGCGCCTTCGCTGTAGCCGACGATCGAGAACTTGGTGTCCGGGCACGACGCATGAATGGAACGCATGACAGTTTCGGCGTTGTCGACGCCGGCGTTCACGGCGTCCTCGTAAGAGTTCATGTTCGCCGGGTACTCGACGTACACCGCGGCGTAGGACCCTCCGCCGACGGACTGCTGCGGCGCGTTCACCACCTCATCGATCCAGGGACTGGCGTAGTTGCTGGAGTACGACGCGGGAAGCGGCGTGCCGTCGGGTGCCACGAGCATCTGGTGGGTGCCCGGCCTAGGGCTGTCACCACGGCCGGCCACGGCGATGCTGACCATGTCGTAGCACGCGTCCGAGGCCGCTGCGGTCAAGGCTGTCGCCGTCGTGGCAGGTGAGCCCGGGTTCGACCACGGTGTCGCGAGCAGCGCCGCCAGTCCCAGTGCGCCAGGGGCGACCAGACTGCCTGCGATCCTCCGTCGATGCGCGACCTTGCGTGCTGAAACACGACGTTTCATGGTCTACCCCATCCGTTCGTGGCGCGTGCCGAACACCCGAGTAGGTGTCAACGCGTTAACAGACAAGTCGCGCAACGCCGCAGCGGTGTTACACGGTGCCTGGCAGACGTCGTTTCAGGACGCTCGGAGATGCGCGACGAGGATCGTCTCGATTTCCGACCTCCGTGCCGCGGACGGGAGTCGTGGGGCCGCCGACCGGTAGTGATGTCCGGTCGCCTTCCTTCGCGTAATTGCACGCCGCGCACAAACCCACCCCGTTACGTGCCGTGGTGGCGCCCTTGTTTCGGCGAAAGGATGTGGTCGTGATGGCGGATCGGGGGTCGAAAATATGTTCGATAGTACGCAGCGGTTTACCGGCGGTTGTCGCCGTTCTGGCAGAATTGGGCGGACGTCGCTCGAACTGCGGCGCCCGGTTCACACCGCGTTGTCGCACCTCGGGAGGCTAAGTCATGCCGAATGAACTCTCGGCGACGGGACGTATGGGGGGCGACAGTCCCAGTGCTGTCTTCGCGAAGCTGGCCGAGATGGTGTACAACGGCGACGACTTCGATCACGTCTACCAGGCCATCTGCGATGCCGCGGCGACTCTGGTTCCCGGGTGTGCGCATGCCAGCCTCATGCTGAAGCAGAATGATCGTCACATCACCGTGGCGGCGAGCGACGAGGTCGCAGCGCACGTCGATGCACTCGAGCGAGCCGAGCAGGAAGGCCCCTGCCTCGACGCGATCGAAAACGACGCACCGCAGGTAGAAACCGAACTCGCTCGGTCGACGCAGTGGCCGCGGCTCGCCCGGCGCACAGTTGCCGAGACGCCCGTCCGAGGCGCCGCAGGGTTCCGGCTAGTGATCCGCGGACGCAAGGTAGGCGCACTCAATTTGTTCGCGGACAACCCCGGAGAGTTCACCGACAAGTCGATCGATCAGGCGATTCTGATCACGGCGTTCGCGGCGGTGACGCTGACAGCGCTGCACGAACACGAGGAAGCGCAGACGCTACGTGAAGGCCTCGCCAGCAACCGCGAGATCGGGAAAGCCATCGGACTGATGATGGCCTTCCACGACATCTCCGAGGACAGGGCTTTCGACCTGTTGCGTAAGACGTCGCAGGATATGAACATCAAGCTGACAGGCGTCGCACGGGAAGTCATCGCGCATCACAACTCGAAGTTCGACTGAGTTCGGGCGGTGTAGACAATCGGTTGATGCCCACCTGGTGGCGACGTAGTGTTGATCGCGCGTGGTTGAGAACACAGCCGCAGTTTGTTTGGAGGCCGCAGCAGTGCGCGGTGGACGGATTTGCGCGCACTCCCATGCCACTGTGATCCTCCTGCCGGTGCGCTCTTTCCGCCGATAGCGCACTGAGACCGACAAGGTTGCACGCGATCGGAGGGGTCATGAAACTGTCACGCATGTCGTTCCGCCGCACTCCCCCGACTGCGTCACCCGCCGCCCACTGCACACGGGATGCGCTTGACGACCGCAGTCTGCGCATGACCGTCGAATTCGCACCGTTCGCCGACGCCAACGTGGGGCGGATCTCGGGCGACATAGATGTGCTCGCTGCACCATCCTTCGCGCTTGCCCTCGCTCATCTGACCGACGGGGGCGCCTTCTCACGCGTCATCGTCGACATGACGGCAGTCGACTTCGTCGGAACGTCGGGATTGTCGATTCTCTCCGAGTTCGCGGAATCGGCCAGGCGGCAGCACATTACGTGGGCGCTCGCGGGAAATCGTGCGGTATTGCGCCCCATCGAGGCCATCGGATTGAGCGCGACGATTCCGACCTTCAGCACGGTCCACGACGCGTTCGACAGGGTGGAGAAGATCGCGCACACTTGATCGGAGCGGCGATGCCTGGGAATCAACCGACCCGTGCGCGTGCGAAGTCCGCCGCTGCGGAAATCGTGAGCCGGCTTCTCGACAAGGCCGGCCCCACATACGCGTCCGCGTCGCACATCACCCTGAAAGACACTCCCACACCGCTCTTCCAACTACTGACGCTGTCGCTGCTTCTGAGCACGCGAATCTCCTCGGAGATCGCCGTCTCGGCGGCCAGGGAACTCTTTCGTGCGGGACTGCGCAGCCCGCGCGCAATGCGTGAGGGGGACCGCCGCACCATAATCTCTGCACTCGGCCGCGGAAATTACGTTCGCTACGACGAAAGCACGGCTACCCGTCTGCACGCCGCCGCGGTGCGAGTCGACGAGGAGTACGGCGGCGACCTACGGCGGCTGGCTCGCGCCTGCGATCACGCGACCTCCGCCGCGGTCCGGTTACTGACGGAATTCGACGGGATCGGCCCGGTGGGCGCCGACATCTTTCTCCGGGAAGTGCAGGACGTGTGGCCGTGGGTGCGACCCTACTTCGACATGCGGGCGCGCGAGTCTGCGCGCGATCTGGGGCTACCGGACGATCCCGACGCACTGTCCGACCTCGTCCCGCACGGCCGGGTCGCGGAACTGGCGGCCGCCCTCGTCCGGGTGTCCCTCGACTCGCACCTTCGCGACGAGGTGCGTGGCGAGAGTTCGTGAGAGCCGACGCCCTACTCCGGCCGAATCGCAATCGACTCGCGGTCGTCGTCCTCGCGGAACATCGCTTCGATGCGGTTCTTGATCTCCACCGTGCTCATCGAGCCGCGGGAAGGGGCGAAGCCACGATGGCGAGCGGAGACGGGAGTGAAGGTGTTCATTGCCAGTGCTTTCTGTCTTCCGCGTCGGCGAGAGCCGCGGGGTGGTCGAGGGGTGCGTCCGCGAGACGGACGACGGTCAGATCAGGAGCGCGGCGAGTGCAACGGCAGCGAGCACTGACACGGAAGTGGCCACCGCGACGAGAACGGACCCCGTGACGACGATGGCGGGCGCGGTCGCGGTCGCGGCCGAGACGGAAGCGATGTACACGGTCGGACGCAGCGCGTGCCGGCGTGCCGGCTCCTCGGCGCAGGACGGCGACGTCGTGCGCTGATCGTGCTGTTCCACCGTGGTGTGGGTCATGTGCTGGCGTACCCCGTAATAGCGACTTAGTGACCTGAGTCACAAACTTACGAGTACGTTGTACATCACAACATGCCCTTCGCGCCAGTGGCCGCCGTCCCCAATCGCCCCGAGGACGCCTCCCCGGTCGCCGGCGCGCGCGTGGTAGGCCACCATCACGTCTCGGGTCAGCGGCCGTACCCTGTCAAGCGCCGATGCCGTCGGGAGCGGTGTCCTCGCAGAGATGGGGGTCGGCATCGAATCTCATCGCTTTCCCGGCGTTGTCGTAGGTGGGCCAGCCGGGATCTCCATGGGTCGCGAAGTCGAGCCAGGTTCGATGCATCGCGTGGGTGAGCGCGTCGGGTGCGTCGTCGCCGATGAGGCCGCAGCATGCATCTGTGGTGTCGAAGACGAAGGGGACATCGAGGCCGTGTGCGGCGCCGTGCAGTGGTGATCGCCATGCGAATTCGTAGACGTAGGCGGGGCCCGGGTGACGGCGCGCGGTGCGGCGGCTCGGTGATCGGAACATCAGGTCCGTGTAGGCAGCTGTGAGTGCTTGTGCGGGCGTGACTGCCGGGTCGTGCAGACGGTGTCGTTCGAGAAGCGCTTCGGCATCGGGGTAGGTGGCGGCCAGCTCGGCTACGGCGTCGTGCGCGTCGAAGGCGGCGAACTCGTCGGCACCGAAACCGAGGTTGGCTTCCTCCAGCGTTGTGCCGATCAACAGGTCGACGCCGCGCGAGTGTGTGCTCGGAACTCCGACCGGGTCGGGGAGGACGTCGTCACCGGTGGCGGGGAGGAACAGCGCGCGACCGTGGCCCGGGTCGAAACCCTTGTCGTCGCGCAGGTCTGGGCGGGATGCCTTTCTGAGCAGGGCACCCTGCGCGCGCAGCAGATCGACGGCGGAGCATGCTCGGAACGCTCCGATTGTCGGGGAGGTGCCGAGCCGGGCGGCGAGTGCTTTCGTGAGTTCTTCGGTGAGCTCGAGCGGGCGGGCCATCTCGTCGTGGCCACTCTGGACGATCGCTCGCCGGAACAGTCCGGCGGCCGGCGGGGAATGCAGCAGGAACGCGACCGAGGTGCCGCCGGCCGATTCGCCGAAGACGGTGACGTCGTCCGGGTTCCCACCGAATCCGGCGATGTTGTCGCGTACCCAGCGCAGTGCTGCGATCTGGTCGCGCAATCCGATGTTCGTGACCTCCCCGCGCAGCGCGAGGAAGCCCTCCGCCCCGAGTCGGTAGTTGACGGTGACCAGGACGACGCCGTCGCGCGCGAACGACGTGCCGTCGAACGCCGGGGCGGTACCCGAGCCGATCATGAACCCGCCGCCGTGGAGGTAGACCATTACCGGAAGCCCAGTCGTGCCGGGGTCCGGTGTCCAGACGTTGAGATTGAGGTAGTTGCCGTCTCCGGTTACCCATCCGGGCCCGACCAGCGGTGCCAGAGACGCCTGAGCGGGGTGCAATGGCGGCTGGGGTGCGGTCGCGCCGTAAACAGTAGCGTCCCTGGTGCCTGTCCATCGTTCGGGCGGGCCCGGGGGTGCGAATCGGAGTTCGCCCGCCGGCGCTGCCGCGTAGGGGATTCCCAGGTAGCGGGCGACCCCGTCGGTGTGGTTACCGGAGAGTCGCCCTGCCTCGGTGTTCACGGTTCGGACGGTCATCAGCGGCGTCCCCTTTCGTATGTGCGCGTCACGCCGGATGGCCGGGCCGAGGGTGGTCGTTCGAATCGGTATTCCCCCAGCCCAAGCCTCCCACGGCGCTTCGGTGACGACATGATCGCGGCATCCGATCGCTCGACACTCGAGGAAAGCGGATCACACTTCGCGTCAGAACCAGCCTTTGCGCTTCGCCCAGACGAGCAGTGCCCCGGACATTGCGAGCATGACGAGCACGATCACGGCGACGGAGGGCCACTGCGTCCGTTCGTTCACGATGACGTTCATCCCGATGATCGAGGACAGGGCGGTGATCGGCAGCGTGACGGCCGCGATGACGGCGAGTCGCTCGGCGGCGACGGTCATCTTGGTGTTGGTGCGCGCCTGGTAGAACTCGATCGTGCCCTGCAGGTAATCCTTCTGTCCTCTGGCCATCACGGTCAGATGCTGGAACTGATCGACCGCATCGAGCAGGAGGTCCCGGCCCTTACCGGTACCGAATGCCTCGATGGTGACCATCCTGCCGTACACCTCCCCGCTCAACGCGGCCATGGTGCCGACCGTGAGCAGACCGTGCCGGACCCGGAACATCTCGTCGAGAAAGGTCTCCGGATCACCGAGGTGCCCGCCGGTGACCTGCTGCTCGAGCTTCCACACGTCCTTGGTCAGTTCGGCGGTGTAAGCACGCATCCGTGCCGTCAACGCGGCGAGGAGCGCGAACGACAACTCGAATGCCGTGCCGGGCCGCAATTTGCCCGACTCCAGCCTGCCCAGCACCACATTCACCTCAACCATCGCCGTCGAGGGATCGATCGCCGGATTCACGGGGCCGTGCACTGTCACCAGGTAGCGGGCACCGATGAACTGGTCCAGTTCGACGTAGTGCACGTGCCCGTGTGCGCCCGACTGCGGCGCGTGCAGAACCACGAAGAAATGGTCCACATACCGGTGCACCTTCGGCACCTGATTGCGGTTCATCGAATCCCCGACGGCGAGAGGATGAAAATCGAAGACGGTCGTCAACGTCTCGTGTGCCTGATCGTCCCAGGTCGGGATGTCCACCCAGACCAATCCGTCGGGCCGGTCGAGCAACTCTGTCAGTTCGGTCGCCGCACAAGAACGCACACCGTCGTCGGAGATGAAGCGGACGTCCATTTCGGCCTCCTCGCCATGACGCGCCGTCACCACTGTCATAGCATCCACAGCTGCCCGGAAAGGGCAAACTGTGGAGGTGACCGACGACGGGACTGCGCTGATCGTGGTGGATGCGGCGAACGTCGTCGGTTCGCGTCCTGACGGCTGGTGGCGTGATCGCGCCGGTGCGGCCCGCCGATTGCTCGTTCAACTGGGCGCCCTGGAACAGCATCTGGACCGGCCGGCCGAGGTGGTGGTCGTGATCGAGGGTGCGGCGAAGGCCGCGGTCACCGGGGAGCCGGATCGGGAATTCGACGGTCTGCGGGTGGTGGCGGCACCCGGTTCGGGCGACGACGCGATCGTCGACGTGGTGGCCGCGGCCGCCGAAGACAGCGACCGGCCGATCACCGTCGTTACCGCGGACCGTGGGCTCCGGGCCCGAGTCGAGGCGCTGGGGGCTCGGACGGTCGGTCCGCGGTGGCTCTTTGCCCGCATCGATGCCGAGCGTTCCTGACCGTCAGCGGTGCCGCGGCGATCGCTGCCCGTCGGGGGTGACCACGAGGTCGAGGATGCGGCCGCGGACCTTCTTCCGCGCCCATCCCCACCGTCCCTGGTCGGCCAGGGCGGCGTGGGCTGCGTTGTACCCGCACATCCCGTGGACACCACCGCCCGGGTGGGTGGCGGAACTGGCCAGGTACAGCCGGTCGATCGAGGTGTAGGGCCCGGACGAACCAGGCGTCGGGCGGAAGACCAGCTGCTGATACAACTGGGCGGTGCCGCCGTTGACGGCACCGCCGTGCAGGTTCGCGTTACTCGCCTCGAGGTCGCCGGGACGCTGTACATTGCGGCCGACCACGCGCTCGGCGAACCCCGGCGCGTGCGATTCGAGCATCGCATCCACGCGGTGCGCCAGCAGCTCCGCAGATTCGTCGTCGGTGATCCCCCGCGGCAGATGTGTGTAGGCCCAGGCGCTTTCGGTTCCTTCCGGGGAGCGGCTGGGGTCCGACGTCGTCATCTGGCCGAACAGCAGGAACGGGCGTTCCGGGATGATCCCCGTCGTCAGGTCGGCCATCCAGCGGACCAGCCCGTCGTCGTCGGCACCGAGGTGCACCGTTCCGGCGGATTCGAGGTTCCGGGACCGCCACGGAATCTTGCGGTCGAGTGCGTAATTCACCTTCACGACGGGGGTGTCCCATTCGAACTTCTCGAGGTCGGCGCGCACACCTGCGGGGACCACCGAGGAATCCAGCAGCCGTCCGTACAGTGCCGGCGCCGACACGTCGGCGAGCACGGCGCGGCGGGCCAGGTAGCGGTCACCGCCCGCCGTCCGAACGTGGGTGGCCGCTCCCCCACCTACCTCGATCGAGGTCACCTCCTCGCCGCAGCGGACCTGTGCGCCGTCTCGTCTCGCCCGCTCCGCCATCGCGGCCGAGAGTGCGCCTGCGCCACCGACCGGGACGACGTACCCGTCGTCCTGCGCGAGCATGGTCAGGAGATATCCCATGACCCCGCTTCCCGGCGCGTCGACGGGGGTGTCGGCGTGCATTGCGTTACCCAGCAACAACACTCGGGCAGCTTCGCCGTCGAACAATTCGTGCGTCATCCGGCGTGCAGGCAGCATGAGGAAACGCACGAACCGCAGGGCTTCCGCGGTGCCGAGCTGGGACAGCAGCCGTCGTGGTCCCCGGACGGGCGGGAACGGACGGAACAGCGTGTCGAGGAATGGCTCCTTGACGTCCTTCCACTGCTCGAAGAGCCGGAGCCACGCCTGCCCGTCCCCCGGTTGCCTGCGCTCGAGGTCGGCCGCGGTGTCGGCCGGATCCCGGCGGATCATCGGGGCATCGTCGTCGTCCGAGTGCCGGGGGTGCCCGACTGCGGCGGGGGCCTGGGTCCATCGCAGTCCCACTCCCCCGAGGTCGAGGTGCCGGATCGCCGGAGACACCGCCGCGAGCGGATAGAACGCGCTGAACAGGTCGGTGCGGAAACCCGGGAAGAGTTCCGCCGACCGCACTGCGCCGCCCGGCTCTGGTTGCTGTTCGAGGAGCACGACGTCCCAGCCGGCCGCGGCCAGGGTGGCCGTCGCGGCCAGCCCGTTCGGCCCGGCCCCGATGACGACGGCGTCGACTGTCTGCACGGTCACGATGTCAGGGTTTCGTGTTTCGCTCGGCGAGGAACGAAAGGCGGCGCAGGCACTCGAGATTGCGCGGGAGCACCGCCAGGTCCTGTGCCATCCGCGGAACCCAGGTCAACGGGGCGGAGGCCGCGACCTCGGACATCTGGAGGTGGCAACCGGATTCACGCGGCTCCAGGCGAAGACGCACAATCGCTTTGGTGGGGGTCACCTGCGCCAGCAGCCGGAGCTCACGGTTCTCCTCGGAGAGGAGCACCTCGGTGGAGTCGTCGATCAGTGCGGGCCAGGCGCCGACGGAATGGTGCAGACGGCTTCCCACCGCGGGCCAGTCGGCGGACACGGCACGCATCCGTGACGCCCCGACCACCCACGACGGGTACAGCCACCCGTTGGCGAGGACGGACCATACATCCGAAGCCGAAGCCGACGTGTCGCGATGTGCTTCGATGACGACCACTCCCTCGAATCGGTACCTGACGACTCTCCGCGCTTACCCTCCCCGGCCGCATCGAAAACGTGATGCGCGTCGCGGTGGCCACCGACCCCGGCCTGTGGTTGGCTCGAGCGCATGACTGCGGAATCCCTGTCTCCCACCGGAGCGGCGCTGTTCGACGTCGACGGCACGCTGGTCGATTCCAACTACCTGCACGTGCGGGCGTGGCAACGGGCGTTCCGGGAGGTCGGGCACGACGTGGACGCGTGGCGGGTGCATCGTGGGATCGGGCTGGATTCGTCGCTGCTCCTGGAATCGCTGCTCGGAGACGACGCGCAGACGCTCGGGGATCGTGCGAAGGACCTCCACAGTACGTATTACCTCGGCGCACGGGACAGCATGCGGCCGCTGGCCGGAGCCCGGGAACTGATTCGTGAACTGCACGGGCGCGGCGTGCAGGTCGTCCTCGCCACCTCCGCCCCAGAAGAGGAATTGGATGTGTTGCGGGAGATCCTGTCGGTCGACTCGTGCATCGCACACGCCACCTCGTCCGCGGACGTCGACGACGCGAAACCGGATCCCGGAGTGGTGCGGGCGGCTCTGGACCGTGCGTCCGTGTCCGCGGACTCCGCGGTGATGGTGGGTGACGCGGTATGGGACGCCGAGGCTGCGTCCCGGGCCGGTGTCACGTTCGTCGGTGTCCTCAGTGGCGGCATCTCCCGCGCCGAATTGACGGCAGCAGGCGCGGTGGCCGTGTTCGAGGACACACAGGACCTACTGGACCACCTCGAGTCCAGTCCGCTGTCGGAGCTCTGGGGGAACTAGGCGCCGCGCGACGACCACGCCTGCGCGATGTCGGGATACGCCTCGGCGATCTCGTCGACCCGATCGTCGCTCGCGTTGTCGATCTCGGCCCGATGGCGCTGCGCTGTCACCAGCGGCCCCTCCGAACCCGAACCGCCGGCCGGCGCGTTTGCCTCCCATTCGTGGATCACCTCGTCGAGGCGGAGGGCCACGAACTCCTTCTTGGTGTCACTCATCATCTGTTCCTTTCCGACGTTTCAGGCCTGCGCTCCGATTTCCTCCCCGGACGCGAACCGTGATTCCGAATCCGTGACCAGCCCGATCGACACGAGTGGGCGCGGGAAGATCAGATCGGTGAGGTAGGCGAGTGCGACCGCCCAGCGGTTGGCGGCGTTCGGCATGGCGTAGAGGTGATAAGCCCGGGTGACCACCTTCGCGAGGAACCCCGACAGCCGGATGCCGAAGGGATTGGCGACCGCGAACCCCGGGCCGAGATCCACGACGAGACCCATGTCGCGATGGGTGTACGGTTCCGCGTCACCTACGCCGAGGCTCGCGGCGACGTTGCGGGCGAGGGCCCGCCCCTGCCGGACGGCGTGCTGCGCGGTGGGCGGGGTGATCGATCCGCTGTTCTTCGGATCCGGAACGGCCGCGGCGTCGCCGCCCGCGAAGACGTCGGGATGCCCGTCGACCGACAGATCGGGGCGCACCGTCAATCTGCCCTTCTCGGTGGGCAATCCGAGCGTGTCGACGAGGGGGCTGGCGGTCACCCCCGTCACCCAGGCGACCGTCCGGGTGGGTATCACGGTTCCGTCGTCGAGGGTGACGTGCTCGGGTCCGAGTTCCGTCAGGGTGGTGTCGAGTCGCACGTCGATGCCACGGGAGCGCAGCACCTCCAGCACCTTGTCCCCCAGCTTCTCGCCCACCTCGGGCATCACCTTGTCGGCGGCATCGAGCAGCAGGAACCGGATTTTCGCGGGGTCGAGGTTGCGGCGGGACGCTGCTTCGTCGGCCAGGGCGCGGAGTTGGGCCATGAGTTCGGTGCCCGCGTAGGAGGCACCGACCACGACGACCGTCCGGCGGGCGTCGGCGACCCGGGGGTCGGTGTCCCGCTCGGCGAGTTCGATCTGGGTGAGCAGCTGGTCACGGAAGTACAGCGCCTCGGCCGGCGTCTTCAGTCCCCTGGCATGCTCGGCGAGGCCGGGAATGTCGAACAACCGGGTCACCGATCCGGGGGTGAGCACCACCCGGTCCCATGCCACCTGCTCCACGCCCTGCTCGCAGTCGGTGACGTGCACGGTGCGGGCCTCGAAGTCGACGGCGTCGACCCGGCCCGTCACCAGTTCGACGTCCGGCAGCGCCTCGGACAGTGGCACGGTGACGAACCGTGCGTCCAGGATCCCGCCCGCCACCTCGGGCAGGAGCGGTGTGTAGAGCATGTAGTCGTGGGGCGAGATCATGATGACGCGGGCGTCGGTCCCCCGGAGGCGCCGCGCCAGAGCGCGGGCGCACTCGAATCCGGCGAAGCCGCTGCCCACGACGACGATGCGAGTCGGCTCTCCAGCTGATTCCTGGGTCATACGGAACGCTTTCCCCAACCCCGCGTCGAACGAAACAATCCCCCGGTCACGACCGCGGCGGTGTGAGGACGGCGAATTCGGGTACTCGACCGGCGGAGAACGATCGACGGGATCGAATGCGAAGGGCGGGAACATGAGTGCGGCATCGAAAGTGATGTACAAACCGTTGGCGCTGGCTGCGAGTGTCGCCGGCGGACTGGCGGCGAGCGCCGTGTTCGGTCAGGTGTGGAAGCGTGTCGCAGGCGAATCCGAGGCTCCCGACCCCAAGGATCTGTCCCGCAGCACCCGCGAAGTGCTGATCGCGGCCGCCGTGCAGGGCATCGTGTTCGGCCTGGTCAAGGCGGCGGTCGACCGGGCGGGTGCCCAGGGGTACCGGAAGCTGGCCCACGCCGACCCCCGGTAGAGCGAGGCACTTGTCCCAGAACACCCCTAGGCTGAGCCGATGCGTACCCGTTTCGCGGAAAATCTCGACAGCCTGTCCGGCGATCTCGCTGCGATGTGCCGGCTGTCCGTCACCGCGATGTCGGAGGCGAGCGACGCACTGCTGCAGGCCGACCTCGAGCTCGCCGAGCACGTCATCGATGTGAGCGGCGAGCTCGACGATGCCGCGGCGCACTGGGAGAAACGTGCGTTCGCGCTCCTGGCGCTGCAGGCGCCGGTGGCTCACGATCTCCGATTCATGGTCGGCGGGCTCCACATCTCCGCGGATCTGCACAGGATGGGCGGTCTCGCGGTGCATATCGCGAAGATCGCCCGCCGGCGGCATCCCGACCACGTCGTCCCCGACGAGGTACGGGACGTGTTCACCGAGATGGGCACCGTTGCTGTCGCGCAGGCGAGGGAGACCGAACAGGTGCTGCAGCACCGCGACCCCGAGCGCGCCCGCGGATTGCTGACGGCGGACGAGGCGATGGACGACCTGCACCGCAGCCTGTTCACGATCACCCAGGCGGAGGACTGGCCGCACGGTGTCCAGTCGGCCGTCGACATCACCCTGCTCGGCCGCTTCTACGAGCGGTTCTGCGACCACACGGTGGAGATCGGCAGGCGGGTCATCTTCCTGGAGACCGGCAGTCTGCCCGAACAGTGAGAGCGCCGACCGGTCAGCTCAGCCCTTCTGCCGCCGCGACTGACGGCGTCGCACCCCGGGTGTAGACGTCGAGATGGAAGTCCGCGTCGCGGTACGACCCGACGCGGCGGAGGCCGTCGCGCGCCGCGACGGCGTCGTGCACCGCGCGGCCGGTCTGCGGGTATTCGGGCACCGGATGCTGCCAATGCACCGCCACGAGGGTGCCGCCCTCCTCCAGGGCGTCGACGGCCCGCCCCAGCACGATGCCCAGGTCTGCGGGCGTCAGGTAGTACAGCACCTCGCTGAGCACGACGAGGTCGAAGGTGCCTGCCGGCCACGGATCGAGGAGCGACGCCCGGTCCAGGTCCACCCGGTCGGCCACTCCCTCACGGCGCACCCGGTCCCGCGCGCTCGCCAACGCGCGAGGCACCACGTCCGTTGCGACGACCCGGTCGCAGCGTCTCGCCAACTGCGCCGTCAGTACCCCGATCGAGCATCCCGGTTCGCACGCCCGCCGATAGTGCGGACGGGGCAGCGCGGCGAGGGTGAGCGCATACTTGCGGCGCTCGTACCACCGGTCGTCGAACCCCCACGGGTCCGCCGATTCCGCGTACATCGACTCGAAGTAGTCGGGATCCATCGCGCTCACCACAGCACCCGTTCCGTCGTCCGCATCAGTCGCGCCAGCACCCACGGCGGGAGGATCGCGGCGTCCCGGGGGTCCTCGGACAGTGGCTGGATCTGGGTGCGGAATTCGTCGACGGCCCGGCGTTTGCGCGCCAGTATGTCGGGCGTCGGTGCCAGTGCGCGCATCCGGTTCCACGGCACCGATGCATCGGCCGGCCGGGCCCAGTGCCACATCCAGACCGGGTACTCCACCAGACGCTGGCCGGTAATCGAACATGCCTGCGCCGCAGCCCTTCCGGTGGCTTCGTGATCGGGGTGACCGTCACCCCGCCAGGTCGCGAGGACCCACACTGCCTCCCCGGCCCGGGCGGTCGCGGTGAGCACGTCGACGAGGCGCGTGGTGAGTTCGCGTTCGCGCGCACACACACCCCCGTCCGACAATCCGAGGCGGAGTGGTTCGCCGACGCTCAACAGCGCTGTCGCGCGGTTCGATTCGGCGATCCGCGCGGCCGCCAGCGCGGCGGGTGACAGGGTCGGCGACTGCGGATGCGACGCCCCGCCGTCGGTGACGGCCACGACCTGGACGGGAACACCGGCGGTCGCCGCGGTGGCCATCAGGGCGCCCACGCCGAGTACCTCGTCGTCGGGATGCGGCGCGACGACAACCAAGCGGTCGCATTCCGTGAGCGGTATCGGCGGACACCGGACGGAGGCCAGCCACGGCTGCCACACGTGCTCCGGGGTGCCCCGGCCGGCTACGGGTGTCTCCCGGAATCTGGTGGCGTTGTCCACGGTCAGTCCTCCCCCGCGACGAGTTCGCCGAGTGTCGCGAGATCGCGCTCGGCGTGGGATTGCCGGATGTAGACGAGCAGGTCCGCAACGTTGCGGGCATGGTCTGCGTCGGCCGCGAGCGGAGCGGCGCCCAGCGCGCGGCCGACACGGTCGATCACCTCGCTCGCGGTGCGCTCGACGAGCCCCCGCACCCGGAACGCACACACCTGGGCGGACCTTCGATCGAGCGGACCCGAGTCCACCTCCGCGGCCGCCGATTCGAGTGCCCATCGTGTCGCGCTGACGGCGACGTCGATCGCGCCGAGGTGCGCGAGTTGGTGACTGTCCGCCCGGCCGCCGCGCGCGCGAACCCGCAGCGGTTCCGCGACGGCGAGGGCGCCACCGAACCAGCACGCCGCCACCCCGATGCCGCCGTGCCAGAACCCTGCCCGGTCGAGGTAACGGTCCGCGGCGCCGACGGCTCGCGCGGGAACGCCGTCGAACGTCACCGTCTCGGTGTCCGTCGCCGCCATCCCCGGATTGCGCCAGCCCCCGTGACCCGGCGTGACCCCGGGTTCGCGAAGATCGACGGCGAACAGCCGGGGTTGCCCGTCGACGCGCGCCGTGACCAGGGCGTGCGTGCACATCGACGCTCCGGAGCACCACGCCTTCGTTCCCCGCAGTCGCCATCCGCTCGCGTCGCGGGCGGCGTCCAGGACCGGGTGTGGTGGTTCGCTGGCCCAGACGCCCCACCACTCGTCCCGGCCTGCGCGGGTGCCGTCGATCTCGGCGAGGATCGCGTCCGCGTCGGCGTGTGCCTCGAGCAGCCGGCCGACCGAGAGGTCGCGGCGGCACCACTCTGTGAGCTGCGCCCACCGGGCCGCGGTGAACCCGCCGCCGGGCAGCGGCAGTTCCGCGGCGCCCGAGCGGATGATCGCCCGCACGGCGGCGTGGGTCGGGCTGCTGTCGTGGGTGACATCGGTGCTCATCGGTCCTGCAGTCCCTCCAGGTAGGTGGCGAAGCCTTGTGGGGCGCGGGCGTCGGCTCGTGCCGACGTCTCCACCGGCGCGTCGATACTCCACACCACGTGCGCTCCGCGTTCGACCATCCGCTGCACCAGGTCCACGTCCTCGTGCGCGGGCAGGGCGGCGAACCCGCCCACCGCCCGGTACAGGTCCGCGGAGAATCCCAGGGACGCGCCGTGCACGTGTCCGTGGGCGGTTCCGGAGCGGTAGGCGCTGCCGTACCGCGACCGGACGTGGTCGGGCCACGCCGACCAGTCGGTGACCGTCACCGTGCCCGCCACCAGCTGCGCCCCGCGACTCGCGTGCTGCAGCTGGGAGGACAGCCAGTGCGCAGGAACGATCGAATCCGCGTCCGTGGTCGCGAACCATTCGTGTGGGCGCGCGGCGACCGAGTCGAAACCCGCGCGCCGGGCGGCGCCGACGTTCCGTGCACCCAGCACCACGACCTCGACGTCCGCCGCGCGGGCGACGGCCTCGCTGCCGTCGGTGCAGCCGTCGAGCACCACCACCGTCGTGACCGGCACCGGCACCTGCCGGGCGGCGGTCTGCACCCCGTCGAGGCAGCACGACAGCAGTGCTTCCTCGTCGTGGGCGGGCACGACCACCGTGATGTGTTCGACGCGCATGACGTCCCTTCCGCTCAGCCACTGTTCCGGGTTCAGCAAGTACCCAGTCCGTCGGCGGCGGAACCACCGCGGGCCCGATTCGGGATCGCCCTGCGCGGGTAACCTCCCGCCATGAATGCCGCGGACAGCCCCCGCTACCGGAAGATCGTGCTCACCGTGGACGGCGAGGAACGGACCCTCGACGTGGACACCCGCACCACCCTGCTCGACGCGCTCCGCGACCACCTCGGGGTCACCGCGCCGAAGAAGGGCTGCGACCACGGTCAGTGCGGTTCGTGCACCGTCCTCCTCGACGGCAGGCGTGCCACGTCCTGCCTGACGTTCGCCGTCGCCCACGACGGTGCCCGCGTCGTCACCGCGCACGGTCTGGCCGACGGCGACGTGTTGCATTCCGTTCAGCAGGCGTTCGTCGAGCAGGACGGACTGCAGTGCGGCTACTGCACGCCCGGTCAGATCTGTTCGGCAATCGGCATGTTGGACGAGTTCCTGGCCCTGCAGCCGAGTGCCGTCACCGAGAACCTGACCGCTCCGCCCGAACTCACCGACGACGAGATCCGGGAACGGATGAGCGGGAACCTCTGCCGGTGTGGCGCCTACCCGAACATCCTCGCGGCGATCCGGCAGGCGGCGGAGGCGTGATTCCCTTCGATTACGAGCGGGCCACCGACGTCGACAGCGCCGTCGCCACCGTCACGGCCGACCCGCGGGCGGCGTTCCTCGCCGGGGGCACCAACCTGGTGGACCACATGAAACTCGGGGTGGCGGGGCCGCATCTCCTCGTCGATGTGAGCCGACTCCCCCTCGACGGCGTCGAGGCACTTCCCGACGGCGGGCTTCGCATCGGCGCCGCGGTCCGCAACAGCGACCTCGCCGCGCACGACGTCGTGCGGGCCCGGTACCCGATGCTGTCGCGCGCGCTCCTGTCCGGTGCGTCGGGACAGCTGCGCAACCTCGCGACGACCGCGGGAAACCTGCTCCAGCGGACCCGCTGCGTGTATTTCCAGGACGTCACGACGCCGTGCAACAAACGCGAACCCGGCACCGGCTGTTCCGCGCTCGGTGGTTACGTCCGCTACCATGCCATTCTCGGTGCCTCGGAGCACTGTGTCGCCGTGCATCCGTCCGACATGGCCGTCGCGATGACGGCCCTCGACGCGGTCGTGGTGGTGCGCGACACCGGCGGGGAACGGCGGATCCCGCTCCGCGAGTTCTACCGGCTTCCCGGGGACCGGCCCGACCTCGACACCGTCCTGCGGCACGGCGACCTCGTGACCGCCGTGGAGTTGCCCCCACCGCCCGCCGGGAACCGGTCCGCGTACCGGAAGGTGCGGGACCGGGCGTCCTTCGCGTTCGCCGTTGTGTCGGTGGCCGCCGAACTGACCATCGACGACGCGTCGATCACGTCGGCGCGGGTCGCGCTCGGTGGGGTCGCACACCGGCCCTGGCGCGCCACACGCGCCGAGGAGGTCCTGCTCGGGTCGCCACCCACGGAGGACACATTCACCGCGGCGGCCGAATCGGAACTCGCCGCCGCACAGCCGCTTCCGGGCAACGAGTTCAAGGTCGTGCTGACCCGCCGGGTACTCGTGTCGGTACTCCGGTCTCTCGCCGAGGAGGCGTACCGATGACGCTCGTCGAGCCGAAAGTGATCGGAACCCCCGCCGAACGCCTCGACGCCCACGACAAGGTGACCGGGACGGCGTCGTACGCGTTCGAGCACACCGTGGCCGACCCGACATATCTGTACCCGATCCTGTCGACGATCGGCCGCGGCCGGGTCACCGCCATGCACACGGCCGACGCGGAGGCCCTGGACGGGGTGCTCGCGGTCCTGACGGTGTTCGACGCGCCCCGTCTCGCGGACACCTCGGACGGGGAACTGACGATCCTGCAGGACCCCGAGGTCCACTTCCGCGGCCAGTTCGTCGGCGCGGTGGTCGCCGAATCACCGGAAGTCGCCCGGCACGGTGCGGGCCTCATCCGTGTCGACTACGACGAGGCACCCCACGACACCGACTTCCGTTCCGACCGAGGCGATCTGTACGCCCCCGACGACGTCAACGCCGGGTTCCCGACCGACACCGACGACGGCGATGTCGAGGCCGCACTCGCCGCCGCATCGGTCACGGTCGATCAGGTGTACTCCACCGCGATGGAACACAACAATCCGATGGAACCGCACACCACCATCGCCCGGTGGACCCCGGGCGGCAGCGGACCGGTTCTGACACTGCATGATTCGACGCAGGGCGTCCATTCCGTGCGGCAGACCCTGGCACCGCTGTTCGGACTCGAAGTCGAACAGGTGCGGGTGATCGCCCCGTACGTCGGCGGCGGGTTCGGGTCGAAGGGACTGCCGCACGCGCACAACGTGCTGGCGGTGCTGGCGGCCCAGCGGACGGCCGGACGGCCGGTGAAGTTCGCGCTGACCCGGCAGCAGATGTTCGCCCTCTCCGCGTATCGCACCGCCACGGTGCAGCGCATCCGGCTCGGCGCGGACGCCGACGGACGGCTGACCGCGCTCTCCCACGAGGCGATCGAGCAGTCCGCGAAGATCAAGGAGTTCGCCGAACAGTCGGCGGTCCCGTCGCGGATGATGTACTCCACGCCGAACCGGCACACCGCCCACCGTCTCGCGGCCCTCGACGTGCCCGCCCCCTCGTGGATGCGTGCGCCCGGCGAGACGCCGGGCATGTACGCGGCCGAGGTGGCGATGGACGAACTGGCCGTGGCCTGTGAACTGGATCCGGTCGAACTGCGGATCCGCAACGAGCCCGACGTCGACCCGAGTTCGGGCCGCCCGTGGTCGGGTCGACGCCTCACCGACTGCCTGAGGGAGGGCGCCCGGCGTTTCGGGTGGGCGGACCGCGACGCGACGACGCGGTCACGGTCGGACTCGGAGTGGCAGGTGGGGTTGGGCGTGGCCTCCGCGACGTACCCCGCGAACACCACGCCGGGATCGGTGGCCCGGATCGTGTACGAATCCGACGGCACCTACACCGTGCAGATCGGTTCGGTCGACATCGGCACCGGGGCGTGGACGGCGCTCACCCAGATCGCCGCCGACGCGCTGGGGTGCCCGCTGGACTCGATCGTCCTGCAGATCGGTGACACGAACCTTCCGCCTGCGACGGTCGCCGGGGGCTCCACGGGAACCACGTCCTGGGGCAGTGCGATCGTCGCGGCGGCCCGCGCGTTCCGGGACCAATACGGCACCACCCCGGTCCCGGGTGCGGAGGCGAGTGCGGGGACCCTCGACAATCCCGACGCCGAGAGGTTCGCGCTCCATTCGTTCGGCGCCCATTTCGTGGAGGCGCACGTCCGCCGCGACTCCTGCGAGATCCGCGTCGAACGCATGCTGGGCGTGTTCGCGATCGGCCGGGTCGTCAACGCCCGGACGGTGCGGTCGCAGCTCATCGGCGGCATGACGATGGGGGTGTCGATGGCTCTGCACGAGAGCAGCGTGAACGACCCTCGGTTCGGCCACGTCGTGACCCAGGACCTGGCCTCCTATCACGTCAGCACACACGCCGACATCAGGTATCTGGACGCGGTGTGCCTCGACGACGTCGACGAGCACGCCGGTCCGACGGGGTCGAAGGGCGCCGGAGAGATCGGCATCGTCGGGGCCGCGGCCGCGGTGGCGAACGCGGTGCATCACGCCACCGGGGTCCGGGTGCGGAAGGTGCCGATCCACCTGGACGATCTGCTGCCGGGGTGACCGGCCGGGCTACTGCACGCCCCACGCCTGTGCGAGTGAGGTACGCAACTGACCTTTCATCGCGCGGATCTTCTGGATGTCGGTGGCCTTCGGTGCGAGTCCGTCGAGCACGAGTTCCATGAAACGACGGCGGTTGACGCCGAATCGTTCCAGCAGTTCCGCCGCGCTCGCACCGCCGAACGGCGCCCATTGAATCGCGAAACTGATCATCCAGCGTGCATCCGAGCTCACCGAGTGCATCTGCGCGAGCAACTCGCACCGGCGCAGCGCCAGGCGCAGCCATTCGGTGCCGAACGCTTCTTCCGGTTCGCCCACGGTCTCGGTCGCCACGGCGGTCATCGCGGATCACCGGAGCGGACGGCGAACACCGGCAGCTGTTCCGCTGTCGACGCCGGACGGAACTCGACCCGGACCGGGCAGTCGGACGGTGCCGGGATGTCGCCGTCGATCCAGGTGTACACCCACGGACCTTCGTCGAGTTCGACGATCGCGATCGTGCAGGGGGCGCGGCCACGGTCGATGCCGCTGTGCCCTCGGTCGACCACCTTCGAGGACACGATCGACCCGACTCCGCACGACGGGACCCGTTCGAGGTTCGAACCCTGGCAGGCGGAGCACGTGGCCATCAACGGCGCGAGCAGGGTCGTGCAGTTGAGGCACCGCTGGATCATCAGTTCGCACTTCTGTGCGATTCCTTGCCAGCGGGTCATATTTTCGGTGGTCACGCCGTCACCCCCACGAGATCCTGCCCCACCGCGTCGCATGCCACATGTTTCCCCCCGGTCCACTCGAGACACCGGTCGGCGGTGTGCACCCGACGGAGCGTCGGGGGCAGTGGAAGTTGGGGGTCGGGCTTTCGGTGCATTCGGGGATCAGTGGACATCGGGGGCCTCGGTCTGGAGCCGGAGTGGGGGACGTGTATGAGCATCCCGTCCGCAGCGCGGAAGTACAGCGGCTGAACTACCCGGAGACATACCTATTTCGCCCCGCGCGGGGCGAGGTCAGGGGTGCGGGTCCTGCGCGTTTTCGACGATCCACGCCGCGATCTGGGTGCGTGAGGTGAAACCCAGTTTCGCGAGAATGTGCTCGACGTGCCCCTGCGCCGTGCGCTGGGAGATCACCAGCCGTGCCGCGATCGCCTTGTTGGTCAGCCCCTCGGCGACCAGTTCGGCCACCTGCGATTCGCGCCGGGTCAGGTGCGTCGTCCCGTTCGACGACGCCGCGGCGTCGGGTCGCCGCTCGTCCAGCGCGAGCCCGACCGCGTCGTCGAAGGACGTGTGCATGCCATGGTCGAACGCCGCGTCGAACGCGCGGTCCCCGATCACGGCTCGTGCCTGCTGCTCACATTCCGCGTGGTGGACGAGCAGGTTCGGGTAGACGGTGCTCGGGTTGCCGACGGCCCGTGCGACGGCCGCCGCGGCACCCATCAGTTCAGCGGCGTTCCGGGCCCGGCCGGAGCCGACGGCCACCCACGCGAGCACCTCGAGGGCCCCGCAGGCGCTGATCCGGTCGTCCACCAGATGCGACAGCCGCAGTCCCTGCTTGACGTAGTCGTCGGCGAGGGCGAGGTGCCCGCGCTGCCATGCCGCCATTCCCGCCGCCCACAGCGACCAGCCGCGATACACCGATTCGCCGTGGGCCTCGGTGAGCGCGAAGATCTCGGATCCGCACATCTTCGCGACCGCACCGTCGCCCTGCATGCCGCTGACCAGCGCCACCCCGAGCAATCCCCACGCCAGTTGGAGCAGGCTGCCCCGGTCGCGGAACACGGGCAGCGCCTCCTCGAAGCATGCCCGCGCCCGCGGCAGGTCGCCGGCGAACATGGCGCAGCACCCGGCGGCATGCATCACGAGGGCGCCGAGGACCGTGTCGCCGTTCCGTTCGGCGAGGACGGCCCCCTCGTCGACCAGTGCCTTCGCGGCCTCCCGGTCGCCGTGCATGCCCGCGAGCACACCGTCGACGTACAGCGCCTCGATCCGTTCCCGGCTCGCGCCGCCCGGGTGCCGTCCCAGCAGTTGCCCGAGCCAGCGGCGCCCCTCGCGGAGCTGTCCCCGGGCACGCCAGTACGGATACAGTGCGGCGGCGGTCCGCAGTCCCGGTTCGGACTCCCCCGGCTCGGTCAGGCAGAAATGCAGCGCGGCCCGCACGTTCAGCTTCTCCGCGTCGAGCCGGCCGATCCACATCACCTGCCGCGGTCCGATCCACTCGGCCTCGCACCGCACCACCAACTGCTCATACCAGTCGCGGTGCCGCCTCCGCAGCGACACGAGCTCGCCGGTCTCCTGCAGTTTCTCCCGGCCGTAGTCGCGCACCGTCTCGAGCAGGTGGTACCGCACCGCCGGCCCGACCTCTTCCCGGATCAGGATCGACTTGTCGATCAACGACGCCACCACGTCGAGGACGTTCTCGACGGGCAGGTCGCCGGCGCAGATTCCCTCCACCGCGTCCAGTTCGAAGCCGCCTGCGAACACCGACAGCCGCGCCCACAGCTCGCGTTCCTCCACGGTGCACAGTTCGTGACTCCAGTCGACGCACAGCCGCAGAGTCTGCTGGCGGCTCGGCGCACCCCGCGACCCCACCGTCAGCAACCGGTAGCGGTCGGTCAGTCGCTGCAGGATCTGTTCCGCCGACATCACCCGCAGCCGCACCGCCGCCAGCTCGATCGCGAGCGGCAACCCGTCCAATTGGCGGCAGATCCGGGCCACGGCCACATGGTTCTCTTCGGTGAGTTCGAACTCCGGCACCGCGGTGGCCGCCCGCTCGACGAACAGCGTCACCGCCTCGTACTGCGGCAGGGCCTGCAGGGAGGTGCGTTCGGGTTCCGGCACCGTCAGCGGCGGCACCCGGAGCACCGCCTCCCCGCCGATCGCCAGCGGTTCCCGGGTCGTCGCGAGGATCCGTAACTCCGGGCAGCTCCGCAGCAACGTCTCCGACAGCGCGGCGGCCGCGGCGACCACGTGCTCGCAGTTGTCGAGTACCAGCAGCAGTTGCCGGTCGGCGAGGTACTCGGTCAGCAGCACTTCCGGGTTCCCCGTGCGCTGCTCCCGCAGTCGCAGCGCTGACGACACCGCGTCGACGAGTGTGGTGTCGTCGTCCAGTTCCCCCAACTCGACCAGCCACACACCGTCCTCGAAGGCGCGGCTCGCATCGGCGGCTACCCGTAACGCAAGCCGGGTCTTCCCGACACCCCCGATCCCGGCGAGAGTCACCAGACGGGACACGGACAGCAGGCGTCGCGCCTCGGTCACCTCACGGCGACGGCCGACGAAACTCGTCAGTTCGTGGGGCAGGTTTCCCACTGTGCCCTTCACTGCCGCCGGCATCACACCGTCACTCTCGACTCGCAGCCCCCTGCGCACACGGTACTCCCGGTGCGCGGGGGCAACGCCGCTTTCGGCTGCGCGTCCGCGAGTCTCGACGGACCCGCGATCACCGCGTCCAGCGGGTGGGCGCCCAGCGGCCGGTGTAGGACCGGATGCGGCCGGCGCGCCGGGGCTGACGCAGCGCGCCGGCCTCGGTCAGGCTGTGCGGGATCATCGCGATGCGCGTGCCGTCGACCACGTATCCGGCGCCGGTGACGAACATTCCGGCCGACGCACACAGATACGACGCCACCGCCGCGACTTCCCGGTCGTCGGGGCCGGGCGCCGCGAAGTCCGGTTCGACCGCGGGCACCACCACCGAATTGACGGTGATCGAATAGCGCGCCAGCTCGGCGGCGAGCAGACCGGTCAGCCCGCCGAGACCCGAAGAGGAGGTGGTGACGTTGACGATCCGTCCGCCCCCGCCGCCGGCGATCATGTACCGCACGGCGCGCTGGATGCACTCGACGGCCGTGCTGCCGGGGCAGCTGACGAGGACGCCGATTCCGCCCAGGTCCCGGGCGAACTCGTCGACGGCGGTGGCGGAGCCGGGCAGGTCGGCCAGATCCATGCGCTGCACGGCCGCGCGCACCGATCTGGTTTCGACGTCGGCGGCCGTGGCTTCGGCGCTGTCCCGGTCCGCGGCGTACGCGAGGCCCACGTCGAAACCGTCGTCCGCGAGCGCCAGTGCGACGGCTCGGCCCATCGGCGAATCAGATCCCGTCACGACTGCGGTGCGTGTGCTGGGGTGCATGGCTTCGGAATACCCCCTGGTAGATCCGCTCAAACTCTCAACATTTTCGGACTGCGCACGGGCAGAACACAATCCGGCGACGAGCCACAGGTGGCCCGCCGCCGATCGACACCCCGCCGGGTCAGCAGTTGGACGGTGCCGGGTCGCCGCGGAAACGGGCGTCGAGGTAATCGAGGGCGGTCGGCAGGCCCAGGACGGCCGTGGTCAGGTGATCGGGACTCGGGAAGAGGTCCGACTGCACCTTGGCGCCCGCGGCGCAGTACCGGGCGATGGTCGCTTCGATCGAATCGACCGGGATGAGCACATCGGTCGGGCTGTGCCATTCGAAGATCGGTGCGGTCGGAACGCCCGGGTACAACTCGACGCTGTTCTCGTTCAGCACCTCCCAGGCCTGCGGACTGCTCATAAGGTCGGTGGTCTTGGCGACCTCCGTGGCGCTGCGGCCGGCGCCGGCCGCGAGAATGCCGTTGGTGCACGCGTTGACCATCTCGTCGCGCATCGCCAGTCCGCGGTCGTTGAGTTGCTCGCTGATCGGGAGCTTGTCCGGGTACTCCCGCTCGAGTCCGAGCGCCGCCGCCATCGCGAGACCGAACGCCGGATGCGGTTGCATGCCGAGACCGTTGGCCATCTTGCCGATGTTCATGGGCACACCGCCCTCGGCGACGCCGACGATGTTCAGTTCCGGGGCGTACGTCGGTGCGAGTGCCGCGGCCCACGCCGAGGCCATGCCGCCGCCGGAGTACCCGGCCAGCGCGACCGGGCTCTCCGCCACTGCCAGTTCCGGCACCCGCTGCACCGCGCGGATGCCGTCGAGTGTGATGGTTCCGCCGAGCCGGGCAGCACCGTAGGCACTGTTCGGGCCGAGGTGGTCGGGCAGCGCGACGGTCCAGCCACGCTGCAGTGCCAGGTTCAGTGCCGGTGCCTCCTTGATCTGGAGGTCCGGGTCGTTCGAGTACAGCGTCCGCGACGGCGCGCACCCCGGCCCGAGCGCGTTGATGATGTGCTGATACGACAGCAACGGCCCGTTCACCGGCCGGTTGCGCGGCACCAGCACGGTGGTCACCGACGCGATCGGGTGGTCCTCCGAGTTGGTGGTGCGGTACTTCACCTGCCAGACGTCGGTGTCGGGGAAGGCCAGCAGCGGCGGCATCGGACGGACCGCGAGCGGCTCCCCGACCGCGGCCTCCGCCAGACCCTGTGGCTGCCCGTAGAACGGATCCGGGTCGGAGGCGGGATAGATCGGCAGGGCGGCGGCGACTCCGGCGTTCGCGATCGCGGCGCAGGCGACGAAAGCGGCACACAGAGCGCTCGCGGTGAGGCTCGTGATACGTGAGCGCTTCATGTCGCCTCCTGTTGTGGGGGTAGAGATCGATTGTTACCGAGTTCGCAGGAGATATCGCGATTCGGGCCCGCCCGTTACTGCACTGCAATCGACGGCGGGCCCGCCGCAACGAACACGGGTCAATGCGTGCCCAGATAGTCCTCGAGGACGGGCCCGACCACGGCCAGGACCTCGGGTTCGATCATCTGGTTGTGCTCGCACTCGATCTTGACTTCCCGGATGCCGCCGGTGACCGAATCGCGCCATTCCTCCGGTGAATGCTCGCCCGTCGACGCCGACCCGGCGGCGGTGAAGAACAGCATGTCCCCGTCGAACACCTGCGGCCGGAAGGTGTTCATGATCCGCGAGGAGTTCGTGAACCCGGCGCTGATCCGCTCGAGGTGCCGAGGGGTCAGTCCGGTCTTCTGCCCGAACGCGTCGTCCAGCAACTCCACCGCCCGCTCGTACGTGAGTTCCTCCCCGGACACAGACTCGAGGTCCAGCCCGAGACCGTGCAGCAACTCGGGCACGGTGAGGCTCTCCGGGCCCTGATCGGTCCCGTTCACCACGTAGCTGTCCATGAGGGCGAGGGTGTCGACGGCCTCCCCCTCCCGCCGCAGTTCGACGGCCATGGCGTGGGCGATGACGCCGCCGAGCGACCAGCCCAGCAGGTGATACGGCCCGTGCGCCTGGACCTTGCGCATCTCCAGCACGTACTGGTGTGCAAGCTGCTCGATCGAGTCGACGGCCGGGCCGCCGCTGATGATCGGCAACTGCAGCCCGAACGCCGGACGGTCCTGCGAGAGGTGCTGCAACAGTCCCGCATACCCCCAGGACAGCCCGATCCCGGGATGGATGCAGAACAGCGGCGCCTTCTCCCCCGTCGGGCGCAGCGGGATGACGACGCCGAGCGCCTCGTCGACCGGCGACCCGGCCGCGTTCTCGGTGTCGACCCGGAGCGCCAGCCCCGCGGGCGTGGGGTCCAGGAACATGGACTGCAGCGGGATCCGCCGTCCGAGACGGTCCTGGAGCACCGTGATCACCCGGGTGGCGACGATCGAGTTACCGCCGAGGTCGAAGAAGCTGTCGGCGGTGCCGACCCGGTCCACACCCAGCACCTCGGCGAAGGCCTCCACGATGATCCGCTCGGTCGCCGTCGTCGGCGCCCGGAAGGCCGCGCCGGTGGTACCGAACTCGGGCGCGGGCAGCGCCTTGCGGTCGAGCTTGCCGACCGGGGTCATCGGGATCTGGTCGAGCACCACCACGGCCGACGGGACCATGTGCGCGGGCAGGCGGTCGGACGCGTGGGTGCGCAGTTCCGCCGGCTCGAGATCGTGTCCCTCCGCCGCCCGGACGTACGACGCGAGGAGCGTGTCGCCGGACGGTCCGGTGTGACCGATGGTGGCGGCGAACGCGACCGCGGGGTGGCGGGCGAGGACGGCGTCGATCTCACCGAGTTCGATGCGGAAACCACGGACCTTCACCTGGAAGTCGGTGCGGCCGATGTACTCGATGGTGTGGTCGCCGCGCCAGCGCACGACGTCGCCGGTGCGGTACATCCGGCGGCCGGGCTCCCCGTAGGGGCACGCGACGAACCGTTCCGAGGTGAGCGCCGACCGGTTGTGGTACCCGCGTGCCAGTCCGGGTCCGGTGATGTACAGCTCGCCGGGCACGCCGGCCGGGACGGGCTGCAGCCGTTCGTCGAGGACCAGCGAACCGAAGCCCAGAGCGGGGGCGCCGATGTTCACGACCCCGCCCGGACGCATCGGGGCGCTGACGCTGGCCTGGATGGTCGTCTCGGTGGGCCCGTACCCGTTGTGCATGTTGCGGTGCTTGCCCCAGATCTCCACCAGTTCCGGCGGGCAGGCCTCGCCGGCCACCGCGAGGACCCGCAGCGACTCGAGCCCCACGTCCTCGATGGACGACAGCGCGGTGGGCGTGATGAACGCGTGCGTGACCTCGTTGCGGCGGAACAGATCGGCCAACTCGGCGCCACCGAAGATGGTGGGCGGCACGATCACGACCCGGGCCGAGGCGCCGAACGCCATCATCAGCTCGAAGATCGACGCGTCGAAGCTCGGGGACGCCAGATGCGAGACCCGGGAGTCGTGCGTGACCTGGAACCGTTCGTGTTCCTCCGCGGTGAGGTTGGCCATGCCGCGGTGAGTGACGATGACCCCCTTCGGTTTTCCGGTCGACCCCGACGTGTAGATCAGGTACGCCGGGTGCGCCAGATTCAGCGGCATCGTGCGGTCGGCGTCGGTGACCGGCGCCGAGGACACGGCCGCGACCTGCTCGTCGAACGTCTCGTCGTCGAGCACCAGCCACGGCACGGTGTCCGGCAGGTTGTCACGCCTGCCGGCGACG
The DNA here is from genome assembly GCF_009872365.1 of Rhodococcus sp. T7. Taxonomy (NCBI): domain Bacteria; kingdom Bacillati; phylum Actinomycetota; class Actinomycetes; order Mycobacteriales; family Nocardiaceae; genus Rhodococcus; species Rhodococcus sp. T7. Next base: position 83,182 of record NZ_WXYH01000011.1, on the reverse strand, counting down.
GTCAGGCCGACCGAGGCCCGGCAGTCGGTGAGCATGTAGTCGATGCGGTCCCGCGGGTACGTCGGATCGACGGGCACGAACGCGGCACCCGACTTGGCCACCGACCAGATCGACACCACTTCCTCGATCGACCGCGGCATCCCGATGGCGACGAACGTCTCCGGTCCGACACCCTGAGCGCACAGCACCCGCGCCAGCCGGTTGGACCATTCGTCGAGTTCCCGGTACGTGACCTGCCGGTCCTCGAACGACAGCGCCACCGAGTCGGGGTCGAGGGCCGCGGCCGCCGTCAGCAGGTCCGGCCACACCTCGGGCCGCACGTCGGGCTTGCCGCGGGCCGGGACCATCTCGTCGATCTCCGCGTCGTCGAGCAGCGGGACGGTGCCGATCGGCCGGTCCGGGTCGGCGACGACGGCCGCGAGGACCCGCACGAACCGGTCCGCGATCGAACGGGCCGTGTCGGGGTCGAACAGGGAGACGGCGAAGTCGAGGCCGCCGGCGACACCCGCGGGCGCGCCGTCCTGGTCGAACCGCTCGGCCAGGATCACCTCGAGGTCTTCCTTCACCACCCGGGTCTCCAGGTCCACGTTCTCGACCCGCAGGTCCGGCAGTTCCAGCGTGGGGTTCTCGTTGTTCTGGAACTCGAGGGCCACCTGGAACAGCGGTGAGTACGACGTGGACCGGGTCGGGTTGAGTTCCTCGACGAGCCGCTCGAACGGCAGGTCCGCGTGCTGGAACGCGGCCAGGTCGGATTCCCGGATCTGCCGCACGAGTTCGGTGAACGTCGCGGACGGATCGATCCGGTTCCGCAGGACCAGCGTGTTGACGAACATGCCGACCATCTCGTCGAGCGCCTCTTCACCACGCCCGGCGACCGGGGTGCCGATGACCACGTCGTCGGTGCTTCCGAGCCGCGACAGCAGTACGGCCAGCGCGGCGTGGACGGCCATGAACATGGTGGCGTTGTTGGCGCGGGCGAGTGCCGTCAGCCGCTGATGGAGGTCGGCGTCGATCGCGAACTCGACCCGATCACCCTCGAACGTCTGCTGGATCGGGCGCGGCCGGTCCGTCGGCAACTGGATGACGTCCGGCAACCCGGCCAGGGTCTCCGACCAGAACCGCAACTGCCGGTTGATCATCGACTCGGGATCGTTCTCCGACCCGAGCCCGGCGTGCTGCCACAGGGTGTAGTCGGCGTACTGCACGTGCAGCGGAGCCCACTGCGGGCCTGCGCCCTCGAGCCGCGACGTGTAGGCCACCATGACGTCGCGGGCGAGCGGCGCCAGGGAGAAGCCGTCCGCGCAGATGTGGTGCACCACGATCGTCAGCACGTGATGGTCGGGCGCCGTCCGGAACAGCGCCGCCCGCACCGGGACGTCGGTGCTGACGTCGAATCCGCGGGACACCAGGTCCATGATGTGCCGCGGCAGGTCCGCCGCGTCCACCTCGACCGTGTCGACGTCCGGCTGGGCGTCGGCGGCGGCCAGGATCCGCTGGGTCGGTTCGTTGCCGACCGTCGGGAAGACGGTGCGCAGCGTCTCGTGCCGTTCGAGGACGTCGGCCATCGCCAGGCGCAGGGCGTCCTCGTCCAGGGTTCCGGTCAGCCGCACCGCGAGCGGGATGTTGTAGGCGGGTGAGGACGTGTCGAACTGGTTGAGGAACCACATCCGCTTCTGCGCCAGCGACAGCGGGATCCGATCGGGGCGTTCGACGGGGGCGAGCGCGGGGCGGGCGCCGCCGCTCACGCTGTCGGCGACGCGTGCGGCCAGCGACCGGGCGTCGGGGGCCTCGAACAGCGCCCGCACCCCGATGTCGGTGTCCAGGGCGTCCCGCAGTCGCGCGGTAACGCGCGTCGCGACCAGCGAGTTGCCGCCGAGATCGAAGAAGTTGTCGTCGATGCCGATCCGTTCGAGACCGAGGACGTCGGTGAAGATGTCCACGATCTTGTGTTCGAGGTCGTTGGTCGGCGGCTGGAACTCCGTCGTGGTGACGTGGAACTCCGGCGCGGGCAGCGCCGACCGGTCCAGTTTGCCCACCGGGGTCAACGGGATCTCGTCGAGGAACATGATGCTCGTCGGCACCATGTGCGCGGGCAGCCGCGTCGACAGGTACGCGGTCAGCTCGGCGGGATCGACGCCCCCTTCCGTGACGGGGAGCAGGTACGTCACGAGCACCGTGTCACCGGACGGGCCGGGAACCCCGAGGGTCGCGGCGAAGCTGACCCCGGGGAACGTGGCGATCTCGTTGTCGATCTCGCCGAGTTCGATGCGGAAGCCGCGGATCTTCACCTGGAAGTCGCTGCGGCCCACGTACTCGACGGTGTGATCGGCGCGCCACCGGACGATGTCGCCGGTGCGGTACATCCGCTCCCCCGCCTCCCCGAACGGGTTGGCGACGAACCGCTGGCTGCTCAGTTCCGGGCGCCGGTGGTAGCCGCGGGCCAGACCCGCGCCGGTGATGTACAGCTCGCCGGGAACGCCGACGGGCACCGGCTGGAGCCGCGAATCGAGCACGAGTTCGGCGACGCCGCGGATCGGGCCGCCGAGGGTGATGGGTTCACCCACCGTCATCGGGTCGCTGATGTTGGCCATCACCGTGGTCTCGGTGGGCCCGTACGCGTTGGACAACTGCCTGCCGGGCGCCCACCGGGTCACCAGCTCGGGCTGGCACGCCTCGCCGCCGAACGCCACGTGCTGGAACTCGTCGAGTCCCGCCGGGTCCACCGTGGACAGCGCCGCGGTGGTGACGAAGGCGTGGGTGACGTGTTCCGACCGGATCAGTTCGGCCAGTTCCGCTCCGCCGTACACCGTGGGCGGCGCGATGACCATGGTGGCGCCGACCCCGAATGCCTGCAGGTACTCGAACACCGACCCGTCGAAGCTCGGTGTCGAGAAGTGCAGTGTGCGGGACGTCTGGGCGGCCGCAAAACGCTGTCGCTGGTCCTCGGCGAAGTTGTCGAGGCCCTCATGGGTGACGACGACGCCCTTCGGCTTGCCCGTCGACCCGGAGGTGTAGACGATGTAGGCCGCATTGTCGAGGCTTATCGGCGACCGGCGATCCGAATCAGCCACCGGCAGAGCCGGTTTCGACTGGCACGCCTTCTCGAACTTGGGCGAGTCGAGCTGCAGCCACGGCACCGAGTCGGGCAGCGACTTCTCGTACGCGGCCATGGTCAGTCCGATGGTGGCGCCCGAATCGGTGAGCATGTGCTCGATGCGGTCCATCGGGTAGTTCGGGTCGACCGGGACGAACGCGGCACCCGTCTTCGCCACCGCCCACACCGCGAGAACCGACTCGATCGACCGGGGAATGCCGAGCGCCACGAACGTCTCCGGGCCCGCGCCGCGGGAGATGAGAACCCGGGCGAGCTGGTTGGAACGCTCGTTGAGTTCGCGGTAGGAGACGTTGCGGCCCTCGAACGTCAGCGCCGTGCGGTTCGGATCCAGCGCGGCCGCGTCCTCGAAGATCTGCGGCAGCGTCCGAACGGAGAACCCGGGGCGCCCGCGCACCGGCGCGAACTCGGCGAGTTCGGCCTCGGTGAGCAGTTGCATGTGGGCCAGCGGGATCTCGGGCCGGTCGGCGAGAGCGTCGAGCACCCGCCGCAGCCGATCCGCGATCTCGTCGACCGTGCTTTCCTCGAGGACGTCGGGGAGGTACTCGAACTTGAAGTTCAACCGGGCGTCACCGGAGGCGACGACGGCGAGCGGGTAGTGCGCGGAGTCCTTGCCGTCGATGCCGAGGACGAACATCCCGGCGATGTCGGTCTGCTCCGTCAGTCCGGCCTCGTCCACCGGGTACGACTCGAACACGGTCAGCGTGTCGAACGCGCCGCCGCCGCCGACCGCCGACTGGATGTCGGTCAGTCCGACGTAGTGGTGGTCGAGCAGCGTGGCCTGTTCGCGCTGCACGCGTTCGAGCAACTCGCCCAGCGACTCCCACGGGTCGAGGGTGACCCGCACCGGGAGGGTGTTGATGAACAGACCCACCATGGACTCGATGCCCGCGATCTGCGGCGGCCTGCCGGACACCGTCCCGCCGAACACCACGTCGGAGCGGCCGACCAGGCCGCCCAGCACGATTCCCCATGCCGTCTGGACGACGGTGTTGAGAGTGAGCCCGCGTTCGCGGCTGAGGTCCCGCAACCGGGTGGTGTGCTCCTCGGACAGCGTGAACGCGGTTTCCTCCGCGACGGCGGAGTGTGCCTCGCCCCGCTCCAGCGGGGCCAGCAGCGTCGGCTCCTCGACACCGTCGAGCGCGATGCGCCAGGCGTCGATCGAGTCCGAGGTGTCGTGGCGCTTCATCCACGACAGGTAGTCGCGGTAGGAGTGGACCCGCGGCAGCAGGCTGCCGTCGGCGTCCAGGGCGTACAGCGTCAGCAGGTCGCGGATGACCAGCGGGGTCGACCAGCCGTCGAGCAGGATGTGGTGGTTGGTCAGGATCAGCCGGTACTCGTCCTCGGTGAGCCGGACAAGGGCGAGGCGCAGCAACGGCGCGTCCGCCATGTCGAACTTCACCGACCGGTCCTGTGCCACGATCCGCTCGTATTCGCGGGTGGTCTCCTCGGGGCCCAGCCCCGACAGGTCGAACTCCGACCACGGCAGTTCCACGTGCTGCTGGATGATTTGCGCGGAGGCGCCGGCACTGTCGTGGACGAACGCGGCCCGCAGGTTGGGGTGCCGGTCCAGCAGTGCCTGCCCGGCCCGGCGGAACCGGTCGGCGTTCACGTCGCCGCGCAGCTTCAGCGCCAACTGCACCAGGTACGGGTCGACCGAGGCGTCCGAGAACTGGGCGTGGAACAGCAGTCCCGACTGCAGCGGTGACAGCGACCAGATGTCCGACAGCGCCGGGAACCGGGACTCGAGCCGGTCGATGGCGTCCTGGTCGAGCGTCACCAGGTCCAGATCGGACGGAGTGACACCGCCGGCGTCGGGCCGCGCGACGTGCTCGGTCAGCGCGGTCAGCGCCTGCACCCACAGGTCGGCGAGCGCACGGACCTCGGACGGGGTGAGGACTCCGGTCGGGAACGCCCACGTGGCCCGCAGCCGGTTGCCGTCGGCCCCGGTGCCGGTGACGGCGTTGATGTCGAGCGCCGACGCCACCGGGATGTCGGAGGCGGGAATGTCGTCGAGTTTGGTGTCCGTCACCGGAACCCAGGCGTGCCCGTGGATGTCGGTGGACGTCGCGCCGCCCAGCCGGCCGAGGTAGTTGAACGTGACCTGCGGCTTCGCGAGCGCCCGCAACTGGTCGGCGCTGTCCGGGTCCAGGTAGCGGAGCATGCCGTACCCGATGCCGTGGTCCGGGATGGCCAGCAGCTGTTCCTTGATCGCCTTGATCGCCGACCCGGCGGCCTTGCCACCGGCGAACGCGTCGTCCAGGTCGATGCCCGACAGGTCCAGGCGCACCGGGAACATGGCCGTGAACCATCCGACGGTGCGGCCGAGATCGGCGCCCGGCAGCACCTGGTCCTCGCGGCCGTGACCCTCGAGGCTGACCAGCGATTCACGCGTGAAGTCGCCGTGGGTGCGCCGCCACTGCGCCAGGGCCAGCGCCAGCGCGGTCAGCAGACCGTCGTTGACGCCGCCGTGGAACGCCTCGGGTACCCGGGTCAGCAGCGCGTCGGTGACGTCGGCGGGCACCTCCACGGTGATCTTCTCGACGGTCCCCGCGACGTCGATCGCGGCGTCGAGGGGCCGCGATCCGATCAGCGGGTCGTCGGCTTCGAGCACCCGGCGCCACAGTTCGATCTCGGTGCCGCGTTCGCGGGTCGCGTCGACGAGTCCGTGCGACCAGCGCCGCATCGACGTGCCGAGCGGTTCGAGTGCCGGTTCCTGACCGGCGGAGACCTGCGCCCACGCCGTCGCCAGATCGGGCACCAGGATCCGCCACGACACGCCGTCGACCACCAGGTGGTGGGCCACGACCAGCAGCCGCCCACCCTCGTCGCCGGCGTCGAACCACACCATCTGCAGCATGACCCCGGCCTCGGGGTCCAATCGTCCTGCGGCGGCATCGAGTTCGTGGGTGGCGATCTCCGCGAACGCGGACCCGACCACCGACGGGACCTCGACCCGGTGCAGCACGTCGTCCACGTCGACGGCGCCTATGGCCTGCACCTCGATCCGCCACTGCGGTGCGGCGCCGAGCAGACGCGCCCGCAGCATGTCGTGGTGATCGACGACGGCCGCGATCGTGCGCTTCAGCAGCGTCTCGTCGGCGGCGGCGGGCAGGGACAGCAGCGCGGTCTGGGTGTAGCGGCGGAAGTCGCCGCCGCGTTCGAGAAGCCACGCGGTGATCGGGGTGACCGGCATCTCGCCGATCCCTCCGCCCGGAAGTTCGTCGAGGACCACCACGTCGGCGGCGCCCGCCCAGGACGCGGCCTCGGCGAGGGCGGCGACGGTCTTGGCCTCGAACACGTCCCGCGGGGTGAGAACCACCCCGGCGGCCTTCGCGCGGGCCACCAACTGGATCGACATGATGCTGTCGCCGCCGAGGGCGAAGAACGAATCGTCCACACCCACCGATTCCAGGCCGAGCACCTCGGCGAACAGACCGGCGAGGACGGTCTCCATCTCCGTCGCCGGGGCGCGGCCCGCCGACACCCGTGCCCCGAAGTCGGGTTCCGGCAGCGCGCGGCGGTCGAGTTTGCCGTTGCTCGTCAGCGGCAGCGTGTCGAGGACCACGAGGGTGGCGGGCACCATGTACGAGGTGAGCTGGGTGCCGACGAACTCGAGGGCCGAGGACACCTCGACGGTGGCGCCGGATTCGGGAACCACGTAGCCGATCAGCCGGTGGCCGCCGTGCCCGTCGTCGCGGGTGAGGACGACGGCCTGCGCGATGCCGCGGTACCGGAGCAACGCGGATTCGATCTCGCCGAGTTCGATGCGGAACCCGCGGATCTTCACCTGGAAGTCGCTGCGGCCCAGGTATTCGAGCTGGCCATCGGTGTTCCAGCGCGCCAGGTCGCCGGTGCGGTACATCCGTGCCCCGGGACGGAGCGGGTCGGCCACGAACCGGGTGGAACTGAGCCCGGCCCGGCCGAGGTAGCCGCGGGTGACCTGGTCACCCGAGACGTACATCTCGCCGATGGCGCCCGGGGGCACCGGGTGCAGGCGCCGGTCCAGGACGTGCACGTGCAGCCCGGCGATGCCGCGGCCGATCACGCTGGCCGACGCGGACTCCGCGAACACACGGTCGAGCGCGAGGTAGCTGACGTGGACCGTCGTCTCGGTGATGCCGTACATGTTCACCAGGGTCGGGGCGGAATCGTCGTGCCGTGAGTACCAGCGGCCGAGCTGACCGAGGTCGAGAGCCTCACCGCCGAAGATCACGTACCGCAACGCCAGTGCCGCCGCGTTCACGTCGATCTCCGAGACGATGCGGTCGGTCTCGGCGAGCTGATAGAACGCCGTCGGGGTCTGGTTGAGGACGGTGACCTGCTCGTTGCGCAGCAGTTCGTGGAACATCTCCGGAGACCGTGCCGTGTAGTAGTCGACGACGACGAGCCGGCCGCCGTACAGCAGCGGACCCCACAGCTCCCACACCGAGAAGTCGAAGGCGTACGAGTGGAACATCGTCCACACATCGTTCTCGTCGAACCCGTACAGCGGCTGGGTGTTCGCGAACAGCGTCAGCACGTTGCGGTGCGAGACGACGACGCCCTTCGGGCGGCCCGTGGACCCGGAGGTGTAGATGACGTACGCCACCGACGCGGCGTCGAGCGGGGTCACCCGGTCGGCGTCGGTGATCGCCGCCGGCGACTGCTGCGCGAGGTCCGCGGTGGTCTCCGGGTCGTCGAGCAGGATCGCCGGGGTCTCCGAGTCGGGCAGGGCCGAAACGTCACCGGTCGTGGTGATCACGCAGTTCGGTGCGGCGTCCTCGAACACGAACGCCAGCCGGTCCGCCGGGTAGGTGATGTCGACGGGCAGGTAGCCGCCGCCGGACTTGATCACGGCCAGCAGGGCGATGATCAGATCGCAGGTACGTGGCAGTGCCACGGCCACCAGCGTTTCCGGGCCCACCCCCTGGGCGATGAGCAGCCGGGCCAGCCGGTTCGACCGGGCGTCGAGTTCCGCGTAGGTCAGCGCCACGTCCTCCGACGTCACGGCGGTGGCGTCGGGGAACCGGGCCACGCTCTGCGCGAACCGGTCCGCGAGGGTGTCGGTGCCCGCCTCGACTCCGGCGGTGTTCCACACGGTCGCCATCGCCGTCCGCTCGGCGGCGTCGGTGATCACGATGTCACCGACCGGGGCCTGCGGGTCGGCGGTCACGGCGGTGAGGATCCGCAGGAACCGGTCGGCGAACGTGCGGACGGTGCCGGCGTCGAACAGATCGGTGGCGTAGATGAACGACGCGGTGATCCCCGACGCCACCCCGTCCGCGTCGAAGCCTTCCTCGACGCTGAGCTGCAGGTCGAACTTGGCGACCTCGAGGTCGAAATCGACGGCGGCCGCGGTGAGTTCGGGAAGTTCGAGGCGCGGTGTCTCGTTGTTCCGGAACTCGAGCAACGCCTGGAACAGCGGCGAGTGCGCAGTGGAACGCTCCGGCGCGAGGACGTCGACGAGCCGCTCGAACGGCAGGTCCGAGTGGTGGAACGCGGCGAGGTCGGTGGCCCGCACCTGATCGATCAGGGCACCGAAACCCGCCGCCGGGTCGACGGCGCTCCGCAGCACCAGGGTGTTGACGAACATGCCGACCATGTCGTCGAGTGCGGCGTCACCGCGACCCGCGATGGGGGTGCCGACCGCGATGTCCTCGGCGGACGACAGCGCGGACAGCAGCACCGACAGGGCCGCGTGCACAGCCATGAACATGGTGGAGTTGTGTTTGCGCGCCAGCGCGGACAAAGCCCGGTGCACGTCCGCCGGAATCGTGAAGTCGACCTGCGCGCCCCGGAACGACTGCTGGACCGGGCGCGCCCGGTCGGTCGGCAGCTGCAGGAGTTCGGGCAGGTCGGCCAGCTGATCCGTCCAGTACCGGAGCTGCTGGGAGATCAGCGACTCGGAGTCGCTCTCGTCGCCCAGCAATTGCAGCTGCCACAGCGTGTAGTCGGCGTACTGCACCGACAGCGGGTTCCACTGCGGTGCGCTTCCCGCGATGCGGGCGGCGTACGCGGTCATGACGTCCCGGGCGAGCGGGGTGAGCGAGAACCCGTCGGCGCAGATGTGGTGCACCACGATGACGAGCACGTGATCGTCGGGGGCGAGCGCGAACAGCGCCGACCGCATCGGCACGTCGGCCGTGACGTCGAAGCCGGCGGTCGCGAGTCCGGCGATGTGCTCACGGAGTTCGGCCTCGGACACCTCGGTGATCTCGAGGTTCGGCGTCCACTGACCGGGCGAAAGCACCACCTGGGTCGGTTCACCGTCGTGGGACGGGAAGACGGTCCGCAGCGACTCGTGCCGGACGAACACGTCCGTCACCGCCGCGCGCAGCGACTCGACGTCCAGGTGACCGGTCAGCCGCACGGCCAGGGGGATGTTGTATGCCGCCGAGGAGGTATCGAATTGGTTGAGGAACCACATCCGCTTCTGCGCCAGCGACACCGGCACGTGCGCGGGCTGCGCCATCGGTCCGAGCGGCAGCCGCACGTGGTCGCCGTCGTGCGCCGGGGCGAAGGCCGTCGACTCGATCAGGCGGGCCAGCTGATGGATCGTCGGCGCCTCGAACAGGGTGCGGACCCCGATGTCGGTGTCGAGTTCCGCGGTCAGGCGTGCCGCGACCCGGGTCGCGATCAGCGAGTTGCCGCCGATGTCGAAGAAGTTGTCGTCGATGCCGACCCGTTCGATGCCCAGGACGGTGGTGATGACGTCGGCGATCGTGTGTTCGAGAACCGTCGACGGCGGCCGGAACGCGTCGGAGGTGGGCAGGAACTGCGGTTCCGGCAGCCCCGCCCGATCGAGCTTGCCGACCGGGGTCAGCGGGATCTCGTCGAGGATCATGATGCTCGACGGGACCATGTGCGCGGGCAGCAGATTCGCCGTCCACTCCTTCAGCTCCGGCGGTTCGAGCACCGACTCGGCCTCCGGCAGCACATAGGACACGAGCACGGTGTCGCCGGCGGGACCGGGACGGCCGAGGGTGACGGCGAACGCGACGGACGGGTGCCCGGCGAGCGCGCTGTCGATGTCGCCGAGTTCGATGCGGAAGCCGCGGATCTTGACCTGGAAGTCGGTGCGGCCCAGGTATTCGACCGTGTGATCGGGCCGCCACCGCGCGAGGTCACCGGTGCGGTACATCCGGTCGCCCGCGTCGCCGTAGGGGTTGGCGACGAACCGCTCGCTGGTCAGCCCGGCGCGGGCGTGGTAGCCGCGGGCCAGGCCCTCACCGGAGATGTAGAGTTCGCCGGCGACGCCGACGGAGACCGGTTGCAGCCGCGAGTCGAGGATCACCTCGGACACGCCGCGGACGGGGGCGCCGATGGTGACGGTCTCCCCCACCTGCAGGTGATCGCTGAGGTTGCTCATGATCGTGGTCTCGGTGGGGCCGTAGCCGTTGTACAGGGTGCGGCCCGGCGCCCAGCGGGTCACCAGTTCCGGTGGCACGGCCTCGCCGCCGGCGACCACGTTCTGGAACACCTCGAGACCCTCGGGGTCCACGGAGGCCAGCGCCGCCGGGGTGACGAACCCGTGGGTGACGCCCTCGGCGCGGATCAGCTCCGCGAGTTCCTCACCGCCGTACACCGATGGCGGCACGATCACCATGGTCGCGCCGACGGCGAACGACAGCAGGTATTCGAGGACCGAGGCGTCGAAGCTCGGCGAGGAGAAGTGCAGGGCCCGCGACGCCGAATCCGTCGCGTAACGGGTTCGCTGCTCCTCGGCGAAGTTGTCGAGACCGCGGTGGCTGACCACCACACCCTTCGGCTTGCCGGTGGACCCGGACGTGTAGATGACGTACGCCGGGTGCGCGAAGCGCAGCGGCACGACGCGTTCGTCGTCGGTCACGGTGTCGGTGGACATCGCCCCGATGGCGGCGTCGGTCTCGGCATCGTCGAGGGTCAGCCAGGTGACCCCGGCGGGCAGCCGGTCGCGATCGGCCGCCACCCGCACGCCGAACGTGCACCCCGAGTCGGTGACCATGTGCTCCACTCGTTCCCGCGGGTAGGTCGGGTCGACCGGAACGAACGCGGCACCGGTCTTGGTGATCGACCACACGGCGAGCACCGATTCGATGGACCGTGAGATGCCCAGTGCCACGATGTCTTCCGGCCCGACGCCGCGGCCGATGAGCAGTCGCGCGAGCTGGTTGGACCGTTCGTCGAGTTCCCGGTAGGACATCCGGCGGTCCCCGAACACGAGCGCGGTCGCGTCGCCCGACGCGGCGGCCGTCTCGGCGAACATCTGCGGCAGTGTGCGCAGGGACCGGCCGGGCCTGCCGCGGGCCGGAACCAGTTCCGCTTCCTCGACGTCGGTGAGCAGGCGCAGCTGCGCGAGCTTCATCCCGGGGTGCTCGGCGAGCGCGATCAGCGCACGGACGACCCGGTCGCCGATCCGCTCGACCGCGGCCCGGTCGAACAGATCCTCGACGAATTCGAGCTTCAGTTGCAGGTTCTCGTGCGCCGAGGCGATGAGGGCGAGCGGGTAGTGCGCGGCGTTCGCGCTGTCGTGCACGTCGAGGACGTGCATGCCGGCGATGTCGGTCTGCTCGGTCAGCCCCTCTCGGTCGACGGGGTAGGACTCGAACACGGTCAGCGTGTCGAATCCGGCGCCCGGACCGGCCACAGTCTGGATGTCGGTCAGCCCCACGTAGTGGTGGTCGAGCAGTGCGGCCTGCTCGCCCTGGATGCGTTCGAGCAACTCCCCCAGCGTTTCCCGCGGGTCGAGGGTCACCCGCACCGGGAGGGTGTTGATGAACAGGCCGATCATCGACTCGATGCCCGCGATCTGCGGGGGCCGACCCGACACCGTTCCGCCGAAGACGACGTCGGAGCGGCCGACCAGGCCGCCCAGCACGATTCCCCACGCGGTGCGGATCAGGGTGCTCAGGGTCAGCCCGTGTTCGCGTGCGAGCACACTCAATTGATCGGTGCGGTCGACGTCGAGTTCGACGATCAGTTCACTCGACTGCGTGTCGCTCTGCGCCGACGCGTCGGCCGGCGCGAGCAGCGTCGGGTCGTCCACCCCAGCGAGGGCGCGCTGCCACACCCCGAGGGAGTCCTCGGTGCTGCGGTGCGACATCCACGCAAGGTAGTCGCGGTACGGGTGCACCCGCGGCAGCACCGTGGTGTCCCCCTCCGTGGCGTACAGGGTCAGGAGGTCGCGGATCAGCAGCGGCATCGACCAGCCGTCGAGCAGGATGTGGTGATTGGTGATGATCAGGCGCTGCTCGTCCGCACCGACCTGGATCAGCATGAACCGCAGCAGCGGCGGAGTGGCCATGTCGAACCCGCGGCGCCGGTCGGCGTCGAGGAGTTCTTCGATCTCGGCTTCGCGGCTCTCCTCGTCGAGTGCGGACAGGTCGATCTCCGTCCACGGCAGTTCCGCGTACCCGTGGACCGCCTGGACGGGGGTGCCGCCCTCGTCGTAGACGAACGACGCCCGCAGGTTCGCGTGCCGGTCGAGCAGGGCCTGCCCTGCCACCCGCAGGCGGGACGCCACGGCGCCGCTCAGTTCGAGCGTCACCTGCACCGTGTAGGAGTCGATCGACTCGTCGGCCAGCAACGCGTGGAACAGCAGTCCGGACTGCAGCGGCGACAGCGACCAGATGTCGGACAGCGCCGGGAAGCGCGACTCGATGCGGTCGATGGCGTCCTGGTCGAGGCTGACCAGTTCGAGGTCGGACGGGGTCACGCCGCCGGCGTCGGGGCGGGCCGCGTACGTCGTGAGCGCGGTCAGAGCCCGGACCCACAGTTCGGCGAGTTCCCGCACCTCGACGACGGTGAGGACGCCGGCCGCGTACGCCCAGGTGGCGCGCAGCTGGGGCCGGTCGTCCACCTCGGTGGTGACGGCGTTGACGTCGATGGCCGAGGTGACCGGGGTGTCGAGGTCCTGCGCCCGGTCCATGTCGACTTCACCGGTCGGCGTCCAGCCGGCGCGGGTGGCCGCCTCGGACAGGTCGGCGGCGAAGCGTCCGAGATAGTTGAAGCTGATCTGCGGCAGCGACCGGGCCGCGAGCAGCGGTGCGGTGTCGGCGTTGAGGTACCGCAGCATGCCGTAACCCATGCCGTGGTCCGGGATGGCCAGCAGTTGTTCCTTGATCGCCTTGATCGCCGACCCGGCGGCCCGGCCGCCGTCGAACGCGTCGTCGAGGTCGATGCCCGACAGGTCGAGGCGCACCGGGAACATGGCCGTGAACCAGCCGACGGTGCGGCCCAGGTCGGCGCCCGGGACGACCTGGTCCTCGCGGCCGTGGCCCTCGAGGCTCACCAGGGTCCCGTCGACGGACCTGCCGTGCAGGGTGTGGCCGCGGGTGCGCCGCCACTGGGTGACCGCCATCGCCAGCGCGGTGAGCAGTCCGTCGTTGACGCTGCCGTGGATCGCTTCCGGAAGGGCCGTGAGGACGGCCTCGCTGACCTCGGCGGGCAGCTGCACCGTGACCCGGCCGACGGTCGCGTTGACGTCGACGTCGGGGTCGAGCGGGCGGCTGCCGACGAGCGGGTCCTCGCAGTCGAGGATGCGCTGCCACAGATCCAGTTCGCCGGCCCGGTTCGTCGCCTCGTCGACCAGTCCGTGCGCCCACCGGCGCATGGACGTGCCGACCTGGTCGAGGGCCGGTTCCTGGCCTGCCGAGATCTGCGCCCACGCGGTCGCGAGGTCGGGGACGAGGATGCGCCACGACACACCGTCGACGACGAGGTGGTGCGCGACCACGAGCAGGCGGCCGCCGGATTCCCCGGCGTCGAACCACACCACCTGCATCATCACGCCGGCCGCCGGATCGAGCCGGTCCAGCGCGGCGTCGAGGTCCGCGATGACGGTGGCCGCGAACGCCGGTGTTCCCGGGGCCGCGGACACCGCGACACGGCGGATCAGGTCCTGCGCGTCCACGGCACCGATCGGGCGGACCGCGAGATGGGATTCGTCGGCGGAGACCATCAGCTGCGCGCGCAGCATGTCGTGCCGGTCGAGGACGGCCTGGAACGTGGCGATCAGCGGTTCGAGTTCGCGCAGGTTCGGCGGCGCGGTGAGCAGCGCGGACTGCGACATCCGGTTGAACTCGCCGCCCCGTTCGAGCAGCCACTTCGTGATCGGGGTGGTCGGCATGTCGCCGACACCGCCGCCGGGCAGTTCGTCGAGGACGACGACGTCGGCGGCGCCCACCCACGACGCCACCGCGGCGAGACCGGCGACGGTCTTGGCCTCGAACACGTCCCGCGGGGTGAGCACCACGCCCGCGGCCTTCGCGCGGGCCACCAGCTGGATCGACATGATGCTGTCGCCGCCGAGCGCGAAGAACGAGTCCTCGACACCGGCGGATTCCAGACCGAGCACCTCGGCGAACAGTCCGGAGAGCACCTGTTCCATCTCCGACACCGGCGCCCGGCCGGTGGACACCCGGGCCCCGAAGTCGGGTTCGGGCAGCGCGCGGCGATCCAGCTTGCCCGCCGGGGTGAGCGGCAACTCGTCGAGAACGATCAGCGCGGACGGCACCATGTACGGGGCGAGGAATCCGCCGACGAAGTCGAGGACGGCCTCCGGGTCGAGTTCCGCGCCCGCCGTGGGGACGAGGTAGCCGACGAGCCGGTTGGCGCCGGTGCTGCCCTTGTGCGCGGACACCACCGAGCGGGCGACGCCCGGGTAGCGGGTGAGGGCGTTCTCGATCTCGCCGAGTTCGATGCGGAACCCGCGGATCTTCACCTGGAAGTCGCTGCGGCCCAGGTACTCGAGCTGGCCGTCGGTGTTCCAGCGGGCGAGGTCACCGGTCCGGTACATGCGGGCACCGAGGCCGCCGTACGGGTTGGCGACGAACCGCTCCGCCGTCGTGCCCGCCCGGTCCTTGTAGCCGCGGGCCAGACCGGAACCGGTGACGTACAGTTCGCCGGTCACCCCGTTGGGCACGGGGTGCAGGCGGGAATCGAGCACCATCTCGCCGGTACCCATGGGCGGACGGCCGATGGTGACGCCCTCGCCGGGCTGCATCGGTCCGGTCACGCTGGACACGACCGTCGCCTCGGTGGGTCCGTAGGCGTTGAACATCCGCCTGCTGCCGGTCACCCACTGCGCCACCAGCTCCGGCGGGCACACGTCACCGCCGGTGGCGACGCACTCGAGCTGGTCGAGACCCGCGGGGTCCACGGACGCCATGGCCGCCGGGGTGATGAACGCGTGCGTGACCCGGCCCTCGCGGAGCACGTCGGCGAGTTCGGTGCCGCCGATCACGGAGGCCGGGGCGATCACCATGGTCGCGCCGGACCCGACCGCCAGCAGCAGTTCCAGGATCGAGGCGTCGAAGCTCGGTGACGAGAAGTGCAGGGTCCGCGACCGCGGGGTGACCCCGAACCGGACGCGTTCGTCGGTGGCGAAGTTCGCCAGGCCGCGATGGGTGACGACGACACCCTTCGGGGTGCCGGTGGACCCGGACGTGTAGATCAGGTAGGCCGGGTTCTCCAGCGCGAGCGAATGTGTCCGGTCGGCGTCGGTCACGACGGCGGCGGAGTGCGCGCTCACCTGGTCGTCGAAGCCGGGCGCGTCGACCACCACGTACGGGGTGCAGTCGGGCAGGGTGGGCCGGAACTCGGCGACGGTGAGGGCGAGCGCCGCACCGGAGTCGCTGAGCATGTGGACGATCCGGTCGGTCGGGTAGTTCGGGTCGACCGGCACGAACGCGGCACCGGTCTTGGCGACCGCCCACAGCGACAGCACCGATTCGGGCGACCGCGCCATCGCCAGCGCGACCACCGATTCCGGGCCGATGCCCCGCCCGATCAGCAGGCGGGCGAGACGGTTCGACCGCTCGTCGAGCTCCCGGTACGTCACCTCGCTGCCCTCGTAGGACAGCGCGGCAGCTTTCGGGTCCACGGACGCCGCGGACGCGAGCAGTTCGGGCAGGGTCCGCGGCTCGGCGTCGGGTCCGTCCATGACCGGGGTGAGCGCCGCACGTTCGGACGCCACCATCAGCTCGACGTCGCCGACGGCCATGCCGGGCTCGGACGTCACCGCGTCGAAGATCCGCTGCAGGTAGTCGGCGAAACCGGCGATCGTGGACGCGTCGAACAGGCTCGCCGCGTACGTGAACGCCGCGGAGATCCCGGCCGGCTCCCCCGACACCCCGAACTCCTCCGTCAGCGTGAGCTGCAGGTCGAAGTTGGAGATGTCGGTGGCCAGGTCGAGGCCGGTGACGGTCAACCCGGGAAGCTCCAGCCGCGGCCGCTCGTTGTTGCGGAACTCGAGCACCACCTGGAACAGCGGCGAATGCGACGTCGCGCGTTCCGGCGAGATCGCGTCGACCAGCCGCTCGAACGGCAGATCCGCGTGGTGGAACGCGTTCAGGTCGGTGTCGCGGACCGTGGACAGCAGGTCGGTGAACGTTCCGGACGGTTCGACCGGGGTGCGCAGCACCAGGGTGTTGACGAACATGCCGACCATGTCGTCCAGGGCGGCGTCGCCGCGGCCGGCGATCGGGGTGCCCACCGCCACGTCGTCCGTGTCGCCCAACCGGGCCAGCAGCACGGCCAGCGCGGCGTGGACGGCCATGAACACACTCGAATTGTGTTCGCGGGCGGTCGTGATCAACCGGCTGTGGATCTGCGGGTCGATGCTGAACGAGTGGATGCCGCCGCGCATCGACTGCTGCGTCGGGCGCGGATGATCCGTCGGCAGCGCGAGCAGTTCCGGAAGCCCGGCGAGCGTGTGCGTCCAGTAGTCGAGCTGGGCGGCGAGCAGGCTGTCCGGATCGTCGGCGTTGCCGAGCACCCGGTGCTGCCACAGCGCGAAGTCGGCGTACTGCACCGGCAGCGGCGTCCAGTCCGGTGCCTGTCCCCCGGTGCGGGCCGCGTAGGCGGTCATGACGTCCCGGGCGAGCGGGGCCATGGAGAAGCCGTCGGCGCTGATGTGGTGGACGACGATGACGAGAACGTGCTCGCCGGGATCCGTGCGGAACAGGGCGGCGCGCACCGGCACCGACACCGTGACGTCGAAGCCGGCGCCCGCCAGACGCGAAATATGTTCGGGCAGCTGCTCTTCCGTCGAGTCGATCGGCGACAGATCCGGCACCACGTCCTCGGTCGGCAGGATCACCTGGAGGGGTTCGCCCTCCACCATCGGGAACCGGGTACGCAGCGACTCGTGCCGGTCCATCACGTCGGCGACGGCGTCCTGCATCGCGTCCTCGTCGAGGTCGCCGGTCAGCCGCACCGCGAGCGCGATGTTGTAGGCCGGGGAATCGAGGTCGAACTGGTTGATGAACCACATGCGCTTCTGCGCCAGCGAGACCGGCAGATGGTCGGGGCGAACCCCGGCCACCAGCGGCGGACGTTCGGCGCCCTGCCCGGCCTCGGATTCGATCCGGGTGGCCAGCGTCGCGACGGTCGGGGCGTCGAAGATCTCCCGGACCCCGATCCGGCTGCCGAGCGCGGCGTTGACCCGCGCCACCAGCCGGGTGGCCACCAGCGAGTTGCCGCCGAGGTCGAAGAAGCTGTCGTAGACGCCGATGCGGGGTGAATCGAGCAGGTCCGCGAAGATCGACGCGAGGATTTCCTCGATCGGGTTGCGCGGCGTGACGAATTCGGCGGAGGGGCTGAGGAATTCCGGTTCGGGCAGCGCACCGCGATCCAGTTTTCCGGTGGCGCCGAGCGGGAACCGGTCGAGCACGATGATCCGGGTCGGCACCATGTAGGCGGGCAACGCCTCCGCCGCCGCGTCGCGCACGACCGCGGTGTCGATGTCGGCGCCCGCCACGGGGATCACGTAGCCGACGAGGCTTTCACCGGTGGCCTCGCTGCGGTGCACCGTCACGACGGCCTGCGCCACCGACGGGTGCGCCAGCACGGCCGCCTCCACCTCGCCGAGTTCGATGCGCTGCCCGCGGAGCTTGACCTGGAAGTCGCGGCGGCCGATGTATTCGATGTTGCCGTCGGCGCGCCACCGGACGACGTCACCGGTGCGGTACATCCGCTGTCCCGGTGCGCCGAACGGGTTCGCCACGAACCGGTCCGACGTCAGGTCGCTGCGACCGACGTAGCCGCGGGCCAGCTGGACGCCGGCCAGGTACAGCTCGCCGTGCACCCCGACCGGCACCGGGTGCAGCCGGGAGTCGAGGACGTACAGCTGCGTGTTCCACACGGGTGCACCGATCGGGACCGACGCGCGGTCGCCTTCCGTGCACTCCCAGAAGGTGACGTCGACGGCGGCCTCCGTGGGGCCGTACAGGTTGTGCAGCGCCGCGGTTCCGAATTCGCGGAACGCGTCGGCGGTGGCCGGCGGCAGCGCCTCACCACTGCAGAACACCTGGCGCAGCGAACCGCACAGTTCGGGTTCGGCGCCCGCCGTGAACACGGCGAGCATCGACGGCACGAAGTGCATGGTGGTGACCTGGTGGTCGGCGATGATGTGGGACAGGTACGTCGGGTCCCGATGACCGTCCGGCGCAGCCAGGACGAGTCGTGCACCGACCTCGAGGGGCCAGAACAGTTCCCACACGGACACGTCGAACGTGACCGGAGTCTTCTGCAGCACCACGTCCGTGTGATCCATCCGGTACGTGTCCTGCATCCACAGCAGCCGGTTCGCGATCGCCCGGTGACTGACGGCGACCCCCTTGGGCCTGCCCGTCGAACCGGAGGTGTAGATCACGTAGGCGGTCGAATCGGGGTGGATCGGACCGCCCCGCTCGGCGTCGGTGATCGGGGTGCTGGGCCGCCGGGACAGGTTCAGGGTGTCGATCTCGATCACGGCGGCGTCCGCGCTGTCGACGCCCTCGCACCGGTCACGGGAGGCAGTGAGAACGCAGACGGGTTCGGCACTCTCGATCACGTACGCGATCCGTGACGCCGGATGGTCGGGGTCGAGCGGCACGTACGCGGCCCCGGTCTTCTCCACCGCATAGATCGCGATCATCAGTTCCAGGGACCGGCGCAGCGCGACGGCCACCCGGGATTCGGGGCCGACGCCGCGGGCGAGGAGTTCGCGGGCCAGCCGGTTGGCGCGGGCATCGAACTCCGCGTAGAGCAGTTCCTCTTCGGCGAACACCACGGCCACGGCGTCCGGGGTGCGGGCCACCTGCGACTCGAACAGGCTGACCAGGGTCGCCGAGTCCGGGACGGGAACGTCGGTGTCGATCCACTGCTCGAGCATCCGCTGCGTCTCGTCCGCGCCGATCAGGTCGAGGTCGCCGACCTTCGCGTCCGATCCGGCGGTGACGGTCTCGAGCAACGTCACGAACCGTGCGGCCAGCGCCGTCATCGTCGGCGGGTCGAACAGTTCCGACGCGTAGGAGAACTGGACGTCGATCGCGCCCGGGGCGCCGGAGTCCTCGATGTGCTCGGTGAGGATGACCTGGAGATCGAACTTGGCGGCACCGGTCTCGAGTGCCTCGACCTCCACGTCGAGTCCGGGCAGCTCCAGCCTCGTGTTCGCGAATCCCTGCAGCACCAGCATCACCTGGAACAGCGGCGAATGCGCTTCGGAGCGAGTCGGTTTCAGTTCGTCGACGAGCCGCTCGTAGGGCAGATCGGTGTTGCTGAACGCCTCCAGATCCACGGAACGGGTGTGCGAGAGGATCTCGGGGAAGCTGCGATCGGGGTCGACGGTGGTGCGCAGGACCACCGTGTTGACGAACATGCCGACGACGTCGTCGAGTTGCCGTTCGCCCCGGCCGGAGACCGGAGATCCGATCGACACGTCGGCCGACCCGCTCGACCGGGACAGCAGGACCGCGAGGGCCGCGTGTACCACCATGAACAGGCTGGCGTCGTTCGCATTTGCGATGTCGAGCAGCGCGGTGTGGATGCGTGCCGGAATCGTGAAGTCGGCGGTGGCGCCGATCATCGACTGCCGGGCCGGGCGGGGACGGTCGGTCGGCAGGTCCATGACCTCGGGGGCACCGTCGAGGGTGCGCGCCCAGAACGCCAATTGCCGGGACAGCAGACTCGTCGGATCGTCGGCGGATCCGAGCAGTTCGCGCTGCCACACCGCGAAATCGGCGTACTGCACCTCGAGCGGCGCCCACTGCGGGGCGTCGCCGGCGGCGCGCGCGTGGTAGGCCACCATCACGTCCCGGGTCAGCGGCGTCATCGACAGGCCGTCGGCGGCGATGTGGTGCACGACGAACACCAGCACGTGGTCGTCGGTCGCGGTCCGGTACAGCTCCGCCCGGATCGGCGGTTCCACGGTGACGTCGAATCCGGTTGCGGCGTCGACGATCAGGCGGGATTCGAGTTCGCTCTCGGCGACCTCGACCGCGTCGAGTTGCGGGCTCACCTCCGCGACCGGCAGCACCACCTGGATCGGGCCGTTGGGGGTGTTCGGGAACACGGTCCGCAGCGACTCGTGGCGGGTGAGGACGTCGCTCACCGCGGTCCGCAACGCGTCCACGTCGAGCGTGCCGCGCAGCCGGATGCCGACGGGAATGTTGTAGGCGGGCGAAGCGGTGTCAAGTTGGTTGATGAACCACATCCGTTGCTGCGCCAGCGACACCTGCACCGGGCCGGAACCGGCCCGCGGGGCGAGAACGGGTCGGGCGGAGGTGCGGGGCCCGGCTGCGTCGACGCGGGCGCTGAGCAACGCGACGCTGGGCGCCTCGAACAGATCGAGCACCCCGATCTCCGTGCCGAGGGCCGTGTTGACCCGGGACACCACGCGGGTCGCGACGAGGGAGTCGCCGCCGAGGTCGAAGAAGCTGTCGTCGACGCCGACGCGCTCGACTCCGAGCAGCGTCGCGAACACCTCCGCGATCTGCATCTCGGTCGGGGTCACCGGCGCCCGGTAGACGGTGGACGTCGCCTCGAACTGTGGTTCCGGCAACGCCTTCCGGTCGAGCTTGCCGGCAGGCGTCAGCGGGACTTCGAGGAGCTCCATCACCCTGGCGGGCACCATGTGCGCGGGCAGCGCGGCGGCGGCGTGTTCGAGAATGTCGCCGACGACGATCTGCGCCCCGCTCTCGGGCAGCACGTACGTCACCAGCGCCGTGTCGCCGGACGGTGCGGTGCGGCCGACGGTGGTCGCGAACGCCACGCTCGGGTGCGAGCGGACGACGGCGTCGATCTCGCCGAGTTCGATGCGGAAGCCGCGGATCTTCACCTGGAAGTCGGTGCGGCCCAAGTATTCCAGCTGACCGGCCGCGTTCCACCGGGCCAGGTCGCCGGTGCGGTACATCCGCTCACCGGGTGTCCCGTGCGGGTCGGCGACGAACCGTTCGGCCGTCGGGACCGACCGATTGTGGTACCCACGTGCCACACCGTCGCCGGTGATGTACAGCTCGCCGGGCACCCCGGCGGGGACGGGATGCAACCGCGAATCGAGCACCAGCAGACCGCAACCGCGGGACGGGCGGCCGATCGTCACCGGTTCGCCGACCGTCAACGGTCCCGCGACGCTCGCGACGACGGTGGCCTCGGTGGGACCGTAGGCGTTGAACATGACGCGTCCCGGCGCCCACTGCTGCACCAGCGCAGGAGGACAGCTCTCACCACCGGTGACGACGCACCGGATGTGGTCGAGCCCGGTGGGATCGACGGATGCCAGCGCGGCCGGTGTCACGAACGCGTGCGTCACCCGTTCGCGGCGCAGCAGGTCCGCGAGTTCGGTGCCGCCGTACACCGTCGACGGTGCCACGACCATCGTGGCGCCTGCGCCCACCGCGAGAAGCAGTTCCAGGATCGACGCGTCGAAACTCGGTGAGGAGAAGTGCAGGGTCCGCGACCCGGCGGTGACGTCGAACCGCTGCCGCTCGTCCTCGGCGAAATTCGCCAGACCGACATGGGTGACGACCACACCCTTGGGTGTGCCGGTGGAACCGGACGTGTAGATCAGGTAGGCCGGATCCGCCGTCCGCAGCGGCCGGAGACGGTCGGCGTCGGTGACTGCGCCTGCGGTGTGCTGTTCCAGATCCCGCCCGAACGAGGCGTCGTCCATCACCAGCCACGGCGTGATCGCCGGCAGCGACGAGCGGTGCGCCATGGCCGTGAGACCGACGACCGCACCGGAATCGGTGAGCATGTGCTCGATACGGTCGGCCGGGTAGTTCGGGTCGACCGGGACGAATGCGGCCCCGGACTTCGCGACCGCCCAGGTGGCCAGCACCGACTCGATCGAACGCGCGATCGCCAGCGCCACGACCGAACCCGGCCCCACGCCGTGACCGATCAGCATGCGGGCGAGCCGATTCGACTGCTCGTCGAGTTCGGAGTAGGTGAGGGTGCGTCCCTCGTAGACGAGAGCGTCCCCGTCGCCGCCCGCCGCGACGGCACCGGCGAGCAGTGCGGGAAGCGTGCGGGGCTCCACAGCGGGCTCGTCGCGGACCGGCGCGAGTTCCGCGTACTCGGCGGGTTCGAGGAGGTCGACGTCCCCGATCGGCGCGGCCGGATCCGCCGTCACCGCCTGCAGGATGCGGACGAAGCGGGCGGCAAGCGCCTCCGCGCTGTCGCGGTCCCACACGTCCGTGGCGAACCGCAGCCGGCCGCTGATTCCGCCGGTCTCCGATTCGGTGAGGGAGAACACGAGATCCAGCCCCAGGGCGCGGTGTTCACGCTGGATCGGGCTGACCGTCACGGTCCCCGAGGAGTCGTGCGGATGGCCACCGTCGGTGAACTCGAGCATCACCTGGAACAGCGGCGTGTGCGACGGGTCGGGTTCCGCGACGACGGCGGCGACGAGATCGTCGAACGGCAGCGCCGCATGCGAGAACGCGGCCCGGTCGGCGTCCCGGACCCGGCTCAGGTGCTCGGCGAACGACGACGCCCCCTCCACCTGCGACCGCAGGACGGCCTTGTTGAAGAACGCCCCGGCTTCCGGGTCGTCCGAGTCCGTCGTGTCACGCCCGACGATCGGTGTTCCGATCACGACGTCGTCGGTGTCACCCAACCGGCCCAGCAGCACGGCCAGCGCGGCGTGCAGTGCGGTGAAGATCCCGGTGCCCGCCTCCTCGGCCAGCAGTGCCGCGCGGCGCTGCACGTCGGCGTCGACGGCGAACCCGACGACCTCGCCCGCCCCGGCCCGCTCGCTCGGGCGCGGCCGGTCCAGCGGCAGCGCCGTCACCTCGGGCAGTCCGGCCAGCTCCCGCTTCCAGAACTCGAGCTGGGACTCCCGCTCGAGGAAGCGCGCGCCGAGGCGTGCGCTCTCGGCGTGGATGCCGGCGGTCCGCGCCTGCGGCTCCGCGGTGACGAATTCCTCGATCAGTTCCACGAACCGCCGGTGGTGGGCGCGCAACTCCTCCGCGCCGTACCGGTTGGGGTTGCCGCGGAAATCCAGGAGTGTCTCGCCGTCACCGCCCTGATAGATGTTGACCAGCAGGTCGTCCACCGGGCCCGACGTCACGATGTGGTACTCGCCGCTGACGGAGCCCAGCGTGAACGCCTGGTGGAACAGCATGACGTTCACCATCGGACCGGCGAGACCCTCCGCCGTCCCCGCGAGGCCTGCGTCGCGGCGGATGTCCTCGAGGCTGCACCGCTGATGACGCAGCGCACCCATCAGTTCGAGCTGCGTCCGCTGCACGAGTTCGGCCACCGTGTCCTCGGGGCGGACGGTGATCCGCAGCGGGGCGACGTTGACGAGCATGCCGCCGGACCGCTGCAGCGGCGCCGTGGTCCGCGCCGACACCGGCAGGTTGATGAGCACGTCCCGCTTGCCCGTCATCCGGGACAGGTAGCAGGCGAACCCGGCGAGCAGGACGGCCGCCGACGTGGCACCGACCCGCTGATCCGACTCGCCGAGGAAACCCAGCGCGGATTCGGAGATCTTCGCGCTCTCGAGCCTGCTCTTCGCGGCCGCGGGCGCGTCGTGGGTGGCGAGCGTCGACCCGTGCTCGATGCCGACTATCCGTTCGGCCCAGTACAACCGGTCGTTCTCGAACCGGGTCGACTTCCGGTACTTCTGGTCCAGTGCGTACAGGTCGCGCAGGTCCAGCGCACGGTTCGGTTCCGGTTCGGTGCCCTCGATCGCCGCGGTGTACAGCGCCGCGATCCGGTTCACCATGGTGTTGCCGCTGTACCCGTCGAGGGCGACGTGGTGAATCCTGGTGTACCACAGGTAGTGCTGCTCACCGACCTGCAGGACGGTCATCTCGACCAGCCGGTCCCGGGTCAACCGCAGAGGTGTCGCGTAGTCCTCGTCGATCCACGCCTGCGCGGCCGACATCGGGTCGTCCTCGCCGCGGAAGTCGAGGAACCCGATCGACGGGTCGATCGTGAAATCGACCGCCTGGTAAGGCTCCCCGTCGACGTCGAGCAGACGCAGGAACGGCGACTGGAACTCCTGGCCGGCCCGCACAGCCGCATCGCTCAGCAGGTCCAGGTCGATCTCGCCCCGCAACTCGATGTACTGGGCGATGAACTTGGGGACCGTGGGGCTCAGTTGTTGGGCAAACCACATGCTCCGTTGCACCGAGGAGAGCGGGAAGGCCCCCTCGGGAACGTTCACGTTCACATCTTCGGCGCCGTTATTCGGCTGCGGCGAATTCACAGTCGTCATCTCGTTCCCCCAGCGGGTAGAAGACCTTGGATGCGCAAGTCCTGCGCGTGAGACGGACCAACCGACGCCGGTCTCCCACGCTGTACTGATCGTGCTGTACGTGCGGGCCCGGTGTGCGTCGATTCGTGATGTTCGTTTCGGAATCGCCATCGATCGGCGACGGTCGGACCGGTCGAGCAGAGTGCGTCCCACGCTCCCCTGCCTCTGTGCGAGGCTCAGCGGAAGCGTTCGGCCTCACGTGCGAGTTGCACGAGATCGGCGCACAGGGACTCCACCTCATGGGCCGCCGCACCTTCGGCAACGGCTGTCGCCACGTCCTCGGCGGCACATCGAACCTGGAAAACCCGGTCGACCATGGCGGAGGCTTCCTCCGACGTGAGCACCACCGCATCGGCGGGGATACTGGTGCCCTTGACCTGGTTGCGCTGCTCGTACGCGCGTTGCCGGCACGATTGGCGGCAGTACCGGCGACGCCGGCCCATCCCCGTCTCGGCCACTTCGCGTCCGCACCACACACAGGAATCCGGTCTGCGGGAGGCGCTGGTCATGGTCGACCACCTTACTGCGCGGCGCCCCCGAGCCCGCCCGGTAAGATGTCGAGGTTGCATCTGCGCGGCGTGCGGGAACCAATCGGGAGGCCGTGGCGTTGTAGATGAGTGTGAACGCTTGGTGCTGGTCCAGGCGTGCTCGCGCGGAGACGAACGAGGAGAGGACACAACCATGGCAGATCGCGTACTTCGAGGGAGTCGACTCGGAGCGGTGAGCTACGAGACCGACCGTGACCACGACCTCGCACCCCGTCGGATGGCCAAGTACCGGTGCGACAACGGTGAGGTCTTCGACATTCCCTTCGCCGACGATGCCGAGATCCCCGGCACGTGGCTGTGCCGCAACGGCCTCGAGGGAACCCTGGTCGAGGGCACTGCGCCCGAGGCCAAGAAGGTCAAGCCGCCGCGTACCCACTGGGACATGCTGCTCGAACGCCGTTCCAAGGAGGAACTGGAAGAGCTGCTGAAGGAGCGCCTCGACCTGCTGAAGGCGAAGCGACGCGGCGCCTGACACAGGCCACCGAACCGTACGAACGCCGTCTCGGCTCAGCCGGGGCGGCGTTCGCCGCGTCCGGGGGGTCTGCGACCCCGCCTTCGGCGTGGTCCGGGAAGTCTGCGCCCCCGGCGGGGACGGGATGTTCGACACGGACAAGCTTCTGTAGGCCACTGGGCTGGTCACCGTCTCGACAGGACTCATCCAAGCACTCCGATCTGCTGAACGCGGGCGCGTTACATTCCGAGCACACCAAGCACCGAGCGTCACGCCCCGAACACGCAGTCGAAGAAACCACGTATGACCGACCTCCCGGGCTTCCATACCGTTTGAGAGGTAGGTCACATGACCGCTCTCAATCTACTATTCGGTACGGCGGAGTCAAGGGTTTGGTCTTCTCTTCGGGCAGATCTCACACCTGGGGTATGAAACCGGCACCCTGAAGCCACAGCGCGTCCGGCGTCCACGACATTCCGGGTGGTCGACCGCTCATTTCCACTACAACCGCTCACATTTCGTGGTATTCCCCCATCACCGCCCAAACCAAACCTCACGGTCGGTTGAGCGGCGGCGGGCTGCGGTCAGCGCACCGAGTGCGGCCGGTTCTCGCTGTCGTCGGGGTCGGCGTCCCTGCCGGTGTCGGGCGCGGCGTGCCGCGGCCGGCGACGTGAACGCTCGAGGTGCGGCGCGATCGCGGCGAGAGCGTCCGGTGTCGTCATCGTCCAGTGCGTCGCGTCCACCGGGTGCTCGTCGATCCTGCCGCGCACGAACGGGCCCCAGCAGGTCACCGGGTCCACGTGGAAGCCGTCGTCCAAGGCAGCGGTGAAGAACACCAGTTCGCCGTCGAACACCCTCGGACGGTGTCCGTCGATCAGGTCGGGGGCCCGCAGCGCGTTGCCGTAGATCCGGTCGAGTTCCAAGGCCTTCAGCGACGCCAGCGGACCGCCGACGACCCGGAGCAGCGCGGCCGCCCGCTCGGCGTCGAACTGCCCGCCGGGCGCGAGTTCGTCGAGAACACCGTCGTCGGGCAGGTCCAGGCCGGCACCGCCGAGGAGGTCTGCGACGGTCGCGGTGTTCTCCACGCTGCGGTCGAGCCCGACGTAGCTGTCGAGGAGCCCGAGCAGACGCACCTCTTCGCCCTCCTCCTGCAACTGCACCGCCATCTCGTGAGCGATGACCCCGCCCAGCGACCAGCCCACCAGGTGGTACGGGCCGTGCGGCTGGATCGAACGGATCTCGCGGACGTAGCGATCCGCGAAGTCGGTGATCGTTTCCAGGTGGGGCTCGTCCTCGGTCAGCGCCGGCGACTGCAGCCCGTAGATCGGCCTGTCCTCGGTCAGTTCCCGGCTCAGCCCGGCGTAGCTCCACGCGAGCCCGATGAACGGGTGAACGCAGAACAGTGGCTCCGCCGTACCTCGGGTGCGGATCGGGAGCAGCACGTCGAGCGAGGCGCCGTGCGCTCCGTCGGTCGCCGCGTTCTGGATGCGCTGCCCCAGCGACCGCGGTGTGGGGTCGCTGAACATCCACTGCAGCGGGAAGTCGATGCCCAGTTCGGACCCGAGCGCGGACGCGACCCGGGTGGCGATCAGGGAGTTGCCGCCGAGGTCGAAGAAGCTGTCCGTGGCTCCGACCCGGTCGATGCCGAGGACCTCGCCGAACACGGTGGCGACGGCCCGTTCGGCCGCGGTCCGTGGGGGCTGATACTCGGCGGCGGCCGAGCGGACCTCCGGTGCGGGCAGGGCCGTGCGGTCGAGTTTGCCGTTCACCGACAGCGGCAGCGCGTCCAGGTGCACGACGTGCGCCGGGATCATGTACGACGGGAGTCGCGTCGACAAGTGTGCGCGCACCCCGGACCACTCGGCCGCGCGTCGTCCCACCAGGTAGGCGACGAGGCCTTCCTCGCCGCGTTCGTCGCGGTGCACCACCACGACCGCCTGCGCGACGTCCGGATGCGCTTCGAGGGCCGACTCGATCTCCCCCAACTCGATCCGCTGCCCCCGCAACTTCACCTGGAAGTCCGTACGCCCCAGATATTCCAGAGCCCCGTCGCCGCGGCGTCGCACCAGATCACCCGTCCGGTACATCCGCCCACCCGCGACGTACGGGTTCGCCACGAACCGATCCGAGGTGAGATCGACGCGGCCGACATACCCCTGCGCCAACTGGTCGCCCGCGATGTACAGCTCCCCCGCCACCCCGTTCGGCACCGGATGCAACCGGGCGTCGAGCACGCACAGCTGGGTGTTCCACACCGGACGGCCGATCGGGACAGACAGCGTGTCCGACGCACTGGTCTCCCAGTGCGTCACGTCGACCGCGGCCTCCGTCGGCCCGTAAAGGTTGTGCAGCCCCGCACCGCTGACCGCCCGGAACCGTGACACCTGTTCCGGCGTCAGCGCCTCCCCCGAACAGAACACCAACCGCAACGAATCACACTGCGCCGCATCGGGTTCGGCAGTGAACACCGACAGCATGGACGGCACGAAGTGGATGGTCGTCACGTGACGTTCCTGTACCAGCCCTGTCAGATACCGCGGATCGCGATGTCCGTCGGGTGCGGCGATCACCAGGGACGCCCCGACCTGCAGCGGCCAGAACAGCTCCCACACCGACACGTCGAACGTCATCGGCGTCTTCTGCAGAACGACATCGGCACAGGTCAGAGCGTATTCGTGCTGCATCCACAGCAGCCGGTTCACGATCGCACCGTGGGTGACTGCGACCCCCTTCGGCCGGCCCGTCGAGCCGGACGTGAAGATCACGTACGCCGTGTTCGCCGCGGACAGCGGGCGGAGCCGGTCCCGATCGCTGACCGGCGTGCTGCCGTATCGGGAGAGGTCCTCGGAGGCGATGTCGATGACGGGGACCGAGCCGCTGTCGGCGAGTCCGGTGCCGCTGACCAGCACACATGCGGGCCGTGCGGTGTCGAGAACGTACGCGGTGCGCTCGGCCGGATGGTCGGGATCGATCGGCAGGTAGGCGCCACCCGCCTTGACGACGGCATAGATCCCCACGAGCAGGTCGATCGAGCGGCGCATCGCCACCGCCACCACCGACTCGGGGCCGACGCCCTGCTCGATCAGTCGGCGCGCCAGCCTGTTCACGCGGGCGTCGAAGTTCGCGTACGTCAGTTCGTCGCGGTCGAAGACCACCGCGATCCGGTCGGGGTCCGTCGCCACCGCCATGTCGAACAGCGACGCGAGCGTGCCGGCGGGCACGGGGTGCGATGTCGCGTCGGTGCCGGCGATCTGCTTCCGTTCACCGCTGCCGAGGACGTCGAGGTCGCCGACCGCGGTGTCCGGACCGTCGACCGCCGCCCGCAGCACCTGCAGGAACCGCTGCCCGAACACGTGGGCGGACGGCTCGTCGAACAGGTCGGCGGCGTACGTGAGGCGGGCGACGATCCCGTCGGGGCCTCCCTCGGAGTCGAACTGCTCCATCAGGGTGAGCTGCAGGTCGAACTTGGCGATGTCCACGTCGAATTCGACACCGCTCACCGACAGGTCGCCGAGTTCCAGGGTCGCCTGGTCGAGGTTCTGGAACGCGAGCATCACCTGGAACAGGGGGTGCCGCCCGGTGGAGCGCGACGGATTGACGACCTCGACGAGACGCTCGAACGGGATGTCGGCGTGGGAGAACGCGGCGAGATCGGTCTCGCGCACGTCGGCGAGGAGTTCGGCGAACGTGCGCCCGGCGTCGACGTGCTGTCGCAGGACCAGCGTGTTGACGAACATGCCGATCAGGTCGTCGAGCTCGCGTTCGCCGCGGCCCGCGACGGGGGTTCCGATGGCGATGTCCGCGGAACCGGCGAGCCGGCTCAACAGCACCACGAGCGCCGAGTGCACCACCATGAACACGGAGGCGTTCGCGTCCCGCGCCGCACCCAGCAGGGTGCTGTGCAGGTCGGACGGCACGGTGAAGTCGACGGTGCCGCCCCGATACGACGCGACCGCGGGACGCGGCCGGTCGGTGGGCAGATCCAGCTGATCCGGGGCGCCCGCGAGGGTCTGCGTCCAGAACGCGAGTTGCCGCGCTGCCACCGAGCCGGGGTCGGTCTCGTCGCCGAGGAGGGCTCGCTGCCACAGGGCATAGTCGGCGTACTGCACCGGCAGCGGCGCCCAGTCCGGGCTCGTGCCCGCCGACCGCGCCGCGTACGCCGCCATCACGTCCCGCACCATCGGCGCCATCGACCAGCCGTCGCCGGAGATGTGGTGGACCACCACGGCGAGGACGTGCTCCGTCGCGGAGATCCGGAGGATCCGAACCCGTACCGGAACCTCCGCGGTGACGTCGAACCCGGTGGTCACCAAGTCGGCGATCAGAGCGGACAGCGCGGTCTCGTCGGTCGCGACGACGGACGCCTCGACCCCGACCCGGTCTGTCGGCAGGATCACCTGGTGCGGGCCGTCAGCGGAGTCCGGGTAGATCGTCCGCAGCGATTCGTGCCGGTGGAGGACGTCGGTGACCGCGTGCTGCAGTGCGTCGACGTCCAGGACGCCCGACAGCCGGACCACCACGGGAATGTTGTGCACGGCGGAGTTCGGGTCGAACCGGTTGAGGAACCACATCCGTTGCTGCGCCGAGGACAGCGGGAGCCGTTCGGGGCGCACTGCCGGGGTCAGCGCCGGGCGGGTGGGTGCGGTCGAGTCCGTCGCATCCAGCAGCGCCGCAAGGGCGCCGACGGAAGGCGCCTCGAACAGGGACCGAATCTCGACGCGCCGACCGAGTGCCTCGGACAGCCGGGCGACCACCCGGGTGGCGACGAGGGAGTTGCCGCCGAGGTCGAAGAAGTTCGCGGCGGTCCCGACCTCCTCGACGCCGAGCACGTCGGCGTAGACGGCGGCGACGATCTCCTCGGTGGGTGTGGCGGGTGCGCGGTATTCGACTGCCGTCGAGGCGAAGTCGGGTGCGGGGAGGGCCTTGCGGTCGAGTTTTCCGTTCGCGGTCAGCGGCAGGTCCGCGAGCACGACGAGGGCGGCGGGCACAATGTAGCTCGGCACCGCGGCGCCGACGTCGGCCAGCACCGTGGTGGGGTCGACGGTCGCGCCGTCTTCGGGGACCACGTAGGCGACGAGGGCGGTCCCGGTGTGCGGGTTCCGGTGGGCGACCACGACGGCCTGCCCCACCCCGGCGGACCGGACCAGTGCCGCTTCGATCTCGCCGAGTTCGATGCGGAATCCGCGGACCTTCACCTGGAAGTCGGAGCGCTCCAGGTACTCGAGGACCCCCGTCGTGTCCCGGATGCGCCAGCGGACCACGTCACCGGTGCGGTAGAGCCGGGTGCGCCGAACGGGTTGGCGACGAAGCGCTCGGCCGTCAGATCGGTGCGGGCGACGTAACCGCGGGCCAGCTGGTCACCGGCCAGGTACAGCTCCCCCGCCACCCCGACGGGGACCGGGTTCAGCCGGGCGTCCAGCACGAAGGCCTGCGTGTTCCATTCCGGTCCGCCGATGGGGACGGTGCCGGCGTCGGCGTCGGTGTTGGCCCAGGCGGTCACGGACACGGCCGCCTCGGTGGGCCCGTACAGGTTGTACAGGGCGACGGAGCCGAACCGGCGGCGGAAACGGGCGGCGGTGTCGACGGGCAGCGCCTCACCGATGCACAGCACCCGACGCAGGGCCGGCTGTTCCCCCGCACCCGGAATGAATGCCTCCAGCAGGGACGGCACGAAATGTGCTGTCGTGATGCGCTGTTGACGCATCAGGTCCGCCAGGTAGGCCGGGTCGCGGTGACCGTCCGGGCGGGCGATGACGAGCCGGGCCCCCGACGTCAGCGGCCAGAACAGTTCCCACACCGACAGGTCGAACGTGACCGGAGTCTTCTGCACGACGGCGTCGGTGGTGCCGAGCGGGTATTCGTGCTGCTTCCAGCAGAGTTGGTTCGCGATGGCGGCGTGTGACACCGCGACACCCTTGGGCCGGCCGGTGGACCCGGACGTGAAGATGACGTACGCCGTGTTCTCCGGCCGCAGCGGGGCGCGCCGCTGCGGGTCGGTCACCGGTCCACGCGGGTCGAGGTCGAGGGTGTCGACCTCGAGCACGGGGACGTTCTCAGCGGTGAACCCGTCCGTGGACGTAGTGAGGATGCACACCGGGCGCGCCGTCTCCAGCACGTACGCCAGCCGGTCGGCGGGATGTCCGAGATCGATCGGCAGGTAGGCGCCACCGGCCCGCAGCACCGCGTACATCCCGGTCAGCAGTTCGATCGACCGGTTCATCGCCAGCCCCACCACCGTTTCCGGCCCCACGCCGGAATCGATCAGCCGGTGGGCGAGCGCGTCGACGCGGCGGTCGAACTCGGCGTACGTCAGTTCGGTGCCCTCGAAGAACACCGCGGGGTCGTCGGGTGTCCGCGCCACCTGGGCGGAGAACAGGTCGGCGAGGGTCGTCGGCGGCAGATCCACCGCGGTGTCGTTGAATTCGGCAATCACCGACTGCCGTTCGGCGTCGTCGAGGAGATCGATGGCACCGACGGCGAGGTCCGGGTTCTGCACGACCGACCCGAGGATGCGTAGGAAGCGTTCCGCGAACGTCCGGACGGTCGTGTCGTCGAAGAGGTCGGTGGCGTAGGTGAACTGGGCCTCGATCACGTCCGGGGCGCCGTCGGCGTCGTGCTTCTCCGACAGCGTCAGGTGCAGGTCGAAGTTGGAGATCATGTTCGGCACGTCGAGTCCCTCGACGTGCAACCCGGGAAGTTCGAGTGTAGCGGTGGCGAGGTTCTGGAACGAGAACGCCACCTGGAACAGCGGGTGGTGCGAACGGGAGCGGGCCGGGTTCAGCACGTCGACGAGGCGCTCGAACGGGATGTCCGAGTGCGCGAACGCGCCCAGGTCGGTGGACCGTGCGACGTTCAGACTGTCCGCGAACGAACTCGACAGGTCGACGTGGGTGCGCAGGACCAGGGTGTTGACGAACATGCCGACGAGTTCGTCGAGGGATTCCTCACCGCGGCCGGCGATGGGCGCGCCGACGGCGATGTCGGATTCGTTGCTCAGTCGCGCGAGCAGCACCGCGAGCGCGGTGTGCATCACCATGAACAGCGAGGTGTTCCGGCCGCGCGCGAGGGTCAGCAGCGCGCGGTGGGTGCTGGCGTCGATGGTGAACGGCACGTGCGCGCCGCGGTGCGACGCGACCGCGGGCAGGGGGCGGTCGGTCGGCAGCGACAGCCGGTCCGGCAGACCGTCCAGGGTGCGCGTCCAGTACGCGATCTGTTCGGCGGCAACCGATTCGGGGTCGGCCTCGTCGCCGAGGAGTTCCCGCTGCCACAGGCTGTAGTCGGCGTACTGCACCGGCAGCGGCGTCCAGAGGGGGACGTGCCCCTCGGTGCGGGCGGTGTAGGCGAGCATGACGTCGCGGGCCAGCGGGGCGAGCGACCAGCCGTCCCCCGAGATGTGGTGGGCGACCATGGCCAGCACGTAGTCGTCGGCGCCGACCCGGTACATCCGCGCTCGCAGCGGCACGTCCGAGGTCACGTCGAAGCCCGTCGACACGAGTGCGAGCACCCGTCCGAGGACGTCGTCGGGGTGCGCCGGCACCGGGGTCAGGTCGGGCACCGCGTCGGCTGCGGGCACGATCACCTGGTGCGGGCCGTCGACGGAATCGGGGTAGACGGTGCGCAGCGCCTCGTGCCGTCCGACGAGATCGGCGATCGCGATCTGCATGGCGCGCAGGTCCACCTCGCCCGACAGCCGGAGCGCGACCGGCAAGTTGTAGGCCGGTGACGCGGTGTCGAACTGGTTGATGAACCACATCCGCTGCTGGGCGAGCGACAGCGGAATGTGTTCGGGGCGCACCCTCGCCGTCAGCGCGGGCCGTCGCGCACCGTGGGTGGTGGTCTCGGTGATCCGGGTCGCGAGTGCGGCGACGGTGGGCGATTCGAACACCTCGCGGACGCCGACGTGGACGTCGAGGGCGGCGTTGATCCGCGACACCACCTGGGTGGCGAGCAGCGAGTTGCCGCCGAGGTCGAAGAAGCTGTCGTGGATGCCGATCTCGGGCAGGGCGAGGATGTCCGCGAAGATGCCGGCGACGATCACCTCCATCGGGTTCCGCGGCGCCTCGAACGTGGTGGCCGCGGCGGCGAAGATCGGTTCGGGCAGCGCGGCCCGGTCGAGTTTGCCCGCCGGGGTGAGCGGCAGGGCGTCGAGCAGGGTGACGGACGCGGGAACCATGTACGCGGGCAGGGTGCGGCCGACGAAATTCGCGACCTCGACGCGGTCGACGTCCTCGCCGGTGAAGGGCAGCACGTACGCGACGAGGGAGGTCTCCCCGTTCGGGTGCTCGTAGCCGATCGTGGTGGCGTACTCGATCTGCGGGTGTGCGGTGAGGGCGGCATCGATCTCACCGAGTTCGATCCGGAATCCACGGATCTTCACCTGGTGGTCGGTGCGGCCGACGAAATCGAGGATGCGGTTCTCCCGCCACCGGACGAGGTCGCCGGTGCGGTACATGAGGTCGCCGGGCTCGCCGTACGGGTCGGCGACGAATCGTTCGGCGGTCAGTCCCGGCCGTCCGAGGTAGCCGCGGGCGAGGCTCGGTCCCCCGACGTACAGTTCGCCCGGCACTCCCACCGGCACCGGACGCAGCCGCCCGTCGAGCACGAGTGCCCGCACCCCGCGGCTCGGGCCGCCGATGGTGACCGGTTCGCCGGCGCGGAGCGGTTCGGTGATGGACGACATGATCGTCGCCTCGCTGGGGCCGTACGCGTTGACCATGCGGCGTCCGGGCGCCCAGCGGGCGACCAGTTCCGGCGGGCACACGTCACCGGCGACGACGACCACGGCGAGGTCGTCGAGCCCGTGGTGGTCCACCGACGCCAGCGCCGCCGGGGTGGAGAACGCATGGGTGATGCGTTCCGCCGCGAGCAGTTCCGCGAGTTCCGATCCGCCGTAGATCGTGGGCGGCGCGATGACCATCGTGGCTCCCGCACCGAGTGCCATCAGCATCTCGAACACGGAGGCGTCGAAGCTCGGCGACGCGAAATGCAGTGTCCGCGAACGGGACGTCACGCCGAGCAGCTCACGTTCGTCTGTCACCAGGTTCATCAGACCGCGGTGCGTCACCGCGACACCCTTCGGCCTGCCGGTCGATCCCGACGTGTAGATGACGTACGCCACCTGGTCGGACAGGACCGGCCGCATGCGGTCGCGGTTGGTGAGCGGCAACCGGGACTCGTGGGTGCAGCGCACCTCGAGTGCCGGGTCGTCGAGGAGCATCCACCGGATCGAGTCCGGAAGCAGTTCCCGCTTCCCGGACACGGTGATCCCGACCATCGCCCCGGAGTCCTGCACCATGTGCAGGATGCGGTCCGCGGGGTAGCCGGGGTCGACGGGCACGAAGGCGGCACCGGTCTTGGCCACCGCCCAGACGGCCACCACGGATTCGAAGGACCGGGGCAGCGCCAGCGCCACCCTGGATTCGGGTCCCACTCCCCTGTCCACGAGCAACCGGGCCAGCTGGTTCGACCGTTCGTCGAGGTCACGGTACGTCAGGCCGGCACCGCCGAAGACGACGGCGAGGCCGTCGGGTGCCGCGGCGACGGCGTCGGCGAGGATCTCGGGCAGCATCTGCACCGGTCGCGGATCGGCGCCGCGGACCGGGGTGAGCGCCGCGTATTCGTCTTCGCCGAGAACGGGGATGTCGCCGATCGGCCGCTGCGGGTCGGCGACGACGGCCTCGAAGATCCGGCGCAGCCGGGTCGCGTACCCGGCTGCGGTGCCCTCGTCGAAAATGTCGGTGGCGTAGACGAGTTCGGCGTCGATGCCCGCGGGCCCGGCGGTGTCGTCGAGCCGCTCGGTGAGCGTGAAGTGCAGGTCGAACTTGGCGATGCTCGCATCGAGGGTGAGCGGTTCCACCGACAGTCCGTCCAGCTCCAGTCCGCTGGCGGACACCGCGTGCACACCGAGCGCCACCTGGAACAGCGGGTGGTGCGAGGTGGAGCGGACCGGGCTCAGGACCTCCACCAGCCGCTCGAAGGGCAGGTCGGCGTGGGCGAACGCCTCGAGGTCGACGTCCCGCGTCTGCTCGAGCAGCGACACGAACGACGCTCCCGGGTCCAGCGTCGTCCGCAGGACGAGGGTGTTGACGAACATGCCGATGATGTCGTCGAGTTCGACCCGGCCGCGACCGGCGACGGCGGTGCCGACGGCGATGTCGGCGGTGGTGCTGAGGCGTCCCAGGAGGACGCTGAGCGCGGCGTGGGCGACCATGAAGATGCTGGCGCCGTGTGCCCGTGCCAGTTCGGCCAGGGCCCGGTGCGTGCCGGCGTCCAGGGTGAAACGGGTCGCCGCACCCCGATGCGACGGCACCGGGGGCCTGCCCCGGTCGCCCGGCAGGTACAGCTGGTCCGGGACACCGGCGAGCGTGCGGGTCCAGTAGTCCAGTTGGGCGGCGGCGAGGCTGCCCGGCTCGGACTCGGCGCCGACGACCTCCCGCTGCCACAGCGCGTAATCGGCGTACTGCACCGGCAGCGGCGCCCAGGCGGGCGGGTGGCCTGCGGCGCGGCTCGCGTAGGCGATCATCACGTCGCGGATCAGCGGTTCCATGGACACGCCGTCGGCGGAGATGTGGTGGACGACGAAGGCGAGCACGTGTTCGGCGTCGCCGAGCGAGTACACCTTGACCCGCAGCGGCACGGCCTGGGACACGTCGAAGCCGGCCAGGAGGAATTCCTGGAGGTCGGCGCGCAACCCGGCCTCGCTCACGCGGAACGGTGTGATGTCGGGGGTGAAGTCTCCGGGCTCGAGGATCACCTGGTGCGGCCCACCCCGGGAATCGGGGAAGACGGTCCGCAGCGATTCGTGCCGGGCGATGAGGTCACCGATCGCCGCGTCCAGCGCCGCCGTGTCCAGCGGGCCGGTCAGCCGGACCGCGGCGGGCATGTTGTAGGCGGGCGAGGACGTTTCGAACTGGTTGAGGAACCACATCCGCTGCTGCGCCAGCGACAGCGGGATCCGGTCGGGGCGCGGCGGCGGCACCAGCGCCGGTCCGGCGGAAGCGCCGTCGCCCGCCCCGGACATGCGCGGTGCCAGCGACTCTGCCAGCGCGAGGACGGTGGGGGCTTCGAAGGTGTCGCGCACCGTGACCCGGATGTCGAGCGCGGCGCCGACCCGGGCGGTCACCCGGGTCGCGGAGAGCGAGTTGCCGCCTGCATCGAAGAAGTCCGTGTCGAGGCCGATGTCCGTGCCGCCCAGCACGTCGGCGAACGCATCCGCGATCGACTGCTCCGGGGGGTTCCGCGGCGCCCGGTACGCGATCTCCTTGGCTGCCGCGCCGAAGTCGGGCGCGGGCAGGGCGCCCCGGTCGAGTTTGCCATTCGGGGTCAGCGGGATCGTGTCCAGGAACACGAGTGCCGACGGAACCATGTACCCCGGCAATGCCTGACGTAGGAACGCGAGCAGAGCCGCCGGATCACGGTCGGCGCCCGCACCGACCAGCACGTGCGATGCCAGTCGTGTTTCCGAGGGCGACTCGTAGCCCAGGGTGGCAGCGAATTCGACATCGGGATGTGCGCCCAGGGCGGCATCGATCTCGCCGAGTTCGATACGAAGTCCACGAACCTTGACCTGGTGGTCGGAGCGGCCGAGGTATTCGATCGCATGCCCGGGAAGAGTGCCGTCGGTCATTCTGCCGGTCACACCGGAATGCACTGCGCGCCAGCGCACTATGTCACCGGTGCGGTACATCCGGGCACCGGCCGCCTCGAACGGACAGGCCACGAAGCGGTCTGCCGTGAGCGCGGCACGCTCGTGGTATCCGCGTGCCAGAGCCGGTCCCAGCAGGTACAGCTCTCCCACGACACCGACCGGCACGGGCCGCAACCTCGAATCGAGAACCACGGCGGCGACCCCGGGCAGCGGCCCGCCGATGGTGATGTCCCGGTCCTGGCCGAGCACCGAGGTGAACGTGGCGCCCACCGTCACTTCGGTGGGACCGTACCCGTTGACGAGGTCGAGTCGGTCGGCCCATCGCGCCACCGTCTCCGGTGGGCAGGCGTCGCCGCCGACGACGATCGAGCGTAGATCGTCCAGTCCCTCCGGATCGACCGACGCCAGAGCGGCATTCGTGATGGTCATGTGCGTGACGCGTTCGGACTGCAGCACCTCGTGTAGCTCGACGCCGCCGTACACACCGGGCGGGCAGACCACCAGCGCGGCCCCGGACGTGTGGGCCAGAAGCAGTTCGAGGACGGACAGGTCGAACGTCGGGGCCGCGAGTTGCGCGACCCGGGACTTCTCGGTGGCCCGCACTGCGGTGGTATACGCGCCGGCGAGATTCGCGAGACCGCGGTGGGACACCACCACGCCCTTGGGCAGTCCCGTCGAACCCGACGTGTAGATGAGATATGCGGGATGATCGACATGCAGAGCGCAGGTGCGATCCGCATCCCCGACCGGCGCCGTACTCGCCGAGGACAATTCGCGGAGCACTTCCGGGTCGTCGAGTACCAGCCAGTCGGTCACACCCGGGAGGTGTTCGGCGAACTCCGCACAGGTGACACCGACGACGACTCCCGAATCCCGAATCCCGCAGAATGTGCGCGATGCGGTCCACCGGATGCCCCGGGTCGATCGGAACATAGGCCGCACCGGTCTTGGCAACGGCCCACACGCACAGCACCGATTCGACAGAGCGCGGCAGGGCTATCGCGACGTAGGTTTCCGGGCCGACACCCGTCCCGATGAGTGCACGGGCCAGCTGCGTCGATCGCCGGTCCAGCTCACGGTAATCGATCGAAACACCGTCGAAGACGACCGCAGTCGAGTCCGGATACCGTTCCGCCGTCGCGACGAGCAGCTCGGGCAGGGTGGCGTTCGCGAGCAGCGGCCCGCCCCACACCGGTGCGAGGGATTGTTGCTCGGCCGCACCCAGGATGGCGATATCGCCGACGGCGATGTCGTCGCCGGTAGCGACCGACTCGAGGATCCGCAGGAATCGCTCCGCGAATCCCGCGACAGTGGCCCGTTCGAAGAGTTCCGACGCGAAGGTGAAGGCACCGGAGATCCCGTGGTGTCCCGTGTCGTCCACGATCTCGGCGAGCCCCAGATCCAGATCGAACTTCGCGATGTGGGGATCGAAGTCGACGGCCTCCACCACCAACTGCGGCAGTTCCAGTGTCACCGGTCGCAGGTTCTGGAAGGCGAACATCACCTGAAACAGCGGGTGCCGATCGGACGACCGGGTGGGACGCAGGATCTCGACGAGCCGGTCGAAGGGAACCTCCGTGTCCTGGAATGCCGTGAGATCGACATCGCGCACCTGTTCCAGGAGTGCGTCGACACGCCCGCCGGGGTGAATCCGTGTGCGCAGGGCCAGGGTGTTCACGAACATTCCGACGAGCGGGTCGAGTGCCTCGTCGCCGCGGCCGGCGACGGGTGTGCCGATCACGATGTCGGTACTGCCGCTGAGCCTGTGCAAGAGCGTCGCGAACGCAGCATGAACAACCATGAACAGTGTGGTGCCGCTCTTCTGGGCGCGCTCGACCAGCCCTCGGTGGATGTCGGCATCGATCTCGAAGTCCACGCGTTCGCCGCGGTGCGACGCTACCGCGGGGCGAGGGTGGTCCGTAGGCAGATCGAGCGCCTCGGGCGCACCGTCCAGAGCCGCACGCCAGCGCTCGATCTGCTTGGCGGACAGACTGTCCGGATCGTCCTCGGCACCGAGAAGTTCCCGCTGCCACACACTGTAGCCGGCGTACTGGACAGGCAGCGGCTCCCACGACGGCGCCAGCCCTTCCACTCGGGATGCATAGGCGGCCATCACATCGGCGGCGAGCGGACCGAACGACCATCCGTCTGCAGCGATGTGGTGCGCGACGAGCAGCAGCACGTGTTCCGAACGGTTCTCCCGGAACAGGTGGATTCGGAACGGGATCTCCCGGGTCACATCGAATCCGGCGACGGCATACTCGGCGATCCGGAGCATCAGCTGGTCCGGTGCGGTTCGGATCGGTGTGAGATCGAATTCTGCCTCGGCGGCAGGCCGGATCTCCTGATGCGCACCGTCCGCAGAACCTGGGTACACGGTCCGCAACGACTCGTGACGTTCCAGGACGTCACCGAGCGCTGCACGCAGGGCCGGGACGTCGATCCTGCCCGACATCCGCAGGGCCAGCGGGATGTTGTACGCAGACGACGAAGGGTCGTATTGGTTGAGGAACCAGATCCGCTGCTGCGCCAGCGACAAGGGGATCCGTCCTGGATGTTCGCGGCGCGTCAGCGCGGGCCGGTCCGCGGACCCGTCCGGCCCCGACGTGGCCACTGCGGAGACGAGTTGACGCACGGTGGGGTTGTCGAACAGCGTGCGAACGGAGACACGGGTGCCGAACGCCGAACCGACCCGGGACACCACCTGGGTGGCGGACAACGAGTTGCCACCGAGAGCAAAGAAGTTGTCGTCCACACCGATGCGTGATTCGCCCAGAACGTCCGCGAACGCTGCCGCGACTGCGCGCTCGTCCGCCGTGCCGGGTGCGGTGAATCGGGTATGGCTCACGAACACCGGCTCGGGGAGGGCGCGGCGGTCGAGCTTGCCCGCCGGTGTCAGCGGGATCGAGTCGAGAACCATGATCGAACCGGGCACCATGTGCGCCGGCAACGCCCCGCCGACGAACGCGGTCAGGTCGTCGACGTCGACGTCGCTACCCGGTGCAGCGCAGACATAGGTGACCAGTGCCGTGACGCCGGATTCGGTGTCGTGCGCGATGGTCGCGGCGAATCCGACCGCAGAATGCGCTCGGAACACGGAATCGATCTCACCGAGTTCCACACGGAATCCACGAATCTTCACCTGGAAGTCGCTGCGCCCGAAGTATTCGATGACGTATGTCCCGGTGCGGGACTCGACCCACCGGACGAGGTCGCCGGTACGGTACATCCGCCGACCGGGGGCACCGTAAGGGTTCGCGACGAAACGCTCCGCGGTGAGACCGAGTCGCTGGTGGTAGCCACGGGCAAGCGCCGGCCCCGATACGTACAGCTCCCCCGGCACACCGGGGGGCACGGGATGCAGCCGCGCATCGAGAACGAGAGCCTCGACGCCGCGCACGGGAGCGCCGATGGTCATCCGCTCGCCGAGCACCAGCGGTCCGCTCTGCGTCACCATCATCGAGGACTCGGTCGGCCCGTATCCGTTGAACAATGCCCGCCCCGGTACCCAGCGGTCGGCGAGGTCGGTACCCCAGGCCTCTCCGCCGACGACGATGACGGCGAGTTCGTCGAGTCCTGTGGGGTCGACGGACGCCAACGCGGCCGGTGTGATGAAGGCGTGTGTGACTCTCTGCTCGCGCAGGAGTTCGGCGAGCTCAGTACCGCCGTACACCGAGTGGGGAACGACAACCATCGTCGCACCCCCGCAGAAGGCCATCAGATACTCGAACACGGAGGCGTCGAAACTGGGTGAGGCGAAGTGCAGGACACGGGCGTCGGCGGTGAGCTCGTATTCGTCGGCCAGCTCGGTCAGAAGGTTCGCGAGCCCCGAGTGGGTGACGGCGACGCCCTTGGGCAGTCCGGTGGATCCGGACGTGTAGATGAGGTAGGCGAGTTGGTCCGCGTGCATCCGCCCGAGGCGATCGGCCGCTGTCACCGCGGCCGAGGACTGGGCCGCCACCAGCGCAGTGTGGTCGGGATCGTCCATCACGAGCCACTGTGCCGAGTCGGGTAGTCCGGCTCGGAACTCGACCGTCGTCAGGCCGAGCGCGGCCCCCGAATCGCCGAGCATGTGCGCGATCCGTTCGGCCGGGTAGTTCGGATCCACCGGCACGAACGCGGCACCGGTCTTGGCAACGGCCCAGACGGCGAGCACCGATTCGATCGACCGGGCGAGTGCGACGGCCACGAACGTCTCGGGGCCGGCTCCGGCCTCGATCAGTTGGCGCGCCCAGAGGTTGGATCGCCGGTCCAGTTCTCCGTAGGTCATCGAACGGTCGCCGAAGACGAGCGCAGTCGCGGACGGGTCGGCCGCCGACTCGGCGAGAACGTCGGGCAGCAGTCGAGTGGGTCGACTCGCAGGCCCGCGAACCGGTGCCAGGCGGGCCCTCTCGGCGTCGTCGAGGAGATTCACGTCGCCGACCACCGTGGTCGGGTCTGCAATCACCGTCTCGAGGATTCGCACGAGCTGCACCGCGTACCGGCGCACCGTAGCGTCATCGAACAAGTCTGCGGCGTAGGTGAACTCGGCGCGAATACCCGACGGAACGCCCGCGGGATCGATGTTCTCGCCCAGTGTCAGCTGCAGGTCGAATTTCGCGACTCGCGCGTCGATGTCCTCGACACGCACCCGGAGTCCGGGGAGCTCGATGTCGCCGATTGCCGTCGGCTGCATCGACAGCGCAGTCTGGATGACCGGGTGATGCGCGGACGTCCGCACGGGGTCGAGAACGTCGACGAGACGCTCGAAGGGGAGGTCCGCGTGGCCGAATGCCCCGATGTCGCCGTCGCGTACCCGCGTCAGCAACTCCGCGAAGGTCTCGGCGCTCTCGATGCGCGTGCGGAGCACGAGCGTATTGACGAACATTCCGACCAGGTTGTCGAGAGCGCGTTCGCCACGTCCTGCGATCGGAGCGCCGACGGCGATATCGTCCGACGCGGACAGGCGGGCCAACAGGAGCGCGAAGGCGGCGTGCGCGCCACCATGAAGACCGTGGCGGTGTGTTCACGCGCCAACCGCTCGATGCCGCGGTGGATCTCGGGGGTGACGGTGAAGCCCACCGATCCGCCGGCGTAGGACTGCTCGGTCCGGCGTGGGCGGTCGAAGGGGAGTTTCAGCTCGTCCGGGAGACCGTCGAGCGTCCGCGTCCAGTAGTCGAGTTGGCGTCGGGCGAGGGACTCGGGCTCGTCCTCGCTGCCGAGAACCGCCCTGTGCCAGACACTGTAGTCGGCATACTGGACGGCGAGCGGAATCCACTCCGGACTGCGGGACTCTGCTCGGGCCGCGTACGCGGTCATGACATCGTGGCCGAGAGGTCCGAACGACCAACCGTCGGCGGCGATGTGATGCAGCGTGATCGCCAGAACGTGTTCGCCGGGACCGGTACGGAACAGTGTTGCCCGTACCGGCAATTCCTCGGACACGTCGAACCCGCGCGAGGAGAACGCGATCATCCGGGAATCGAGCCCGCCCTCCGGCACGTCCACGACCTCGAGGGGCATCGAGAGATCTGCCGCGGGCACGACGACCTGAGCGGGTCCGTCCTCCGTGTCGGGGAAAACGGTACGAAGCGACTCGTGGCGTCCGACTACGTCGTCGAGTGCCTGAGACAGCGCGGTCACGTCGAGAGCGCCGGACATGCGGATCGCGAGCGGCAGGTTGTACGCGGGCGAGGCCGGGTCGAACTGGTTGATGAACCACATCCGCTGCTGCGCCGGTGACAGCGGTATCCGGTCTGGTCTCTGTATCCCGGACAGCACCGGGCGCGCGCCTGCTGCGGCCGTGGGCTCGGCGAGACGAAGAGCCAACTCCGCGACCGTGGGCGCGGTGAACACATCGCGCACCGAGACTGCGGTGCCCGACAACTCACCGAGCCGCGCCGCCACTCGGGTGACGGAGAGCGAGTTGCCGCCGAGATCGAAGAAGTTGTCGTGCGCGCCGATCCGGCCCGGAGCACCGAGCACGTCGGCGAAGACTGCCGCGACTGTGCGCTCGGCCTCGTTTCGAGGTGCGATGTACTCGGTTGCACTCCCGTGGAATTCGGGAGCGGGCAACTCTGTGCGATCGAGTTTTCCGCTGGTGTTCAGCGGGAACTCGTCGAGCACGGTGATGGCGGACGGCACCATGTACGACGGTAGGGATTCCGACGCCTGCCGGCGAAGCTCCGCAACGTCCACGTCGCCGGGTGTGCCGACGACATACGCGATCAGATGATCGCCGACGGTGGTGTCCGAGTACACCGACACGACGGCGCCGGTGACCGCCGGGTGCGACCGGAGCACTGTCTCGATCTCGCCGAGTTCGATGCGCTGG
Source organism: Rhodococcus sp. T7 (assembly GCF_009872365.1). Taxonomy (NCBI): domain Bacteria; kingdom Bacillati; phylum Actinomycetota; class Actinomycetes; order Mycobacteriales; family Nocardiaceae; genus Rhodococcus; species Rhodococcus sp. T7. The sequence goes on along the minus strand of NZ_WXYH01000011.1, from coordinate 39,621 downwards.
CCACGGAACTTCACCTGGAAGTCGGTACGTCCGATGTAGACGAGCGCTCCCGCCGACGTCCATCGCACGAGGTCGCCGGTGCGGTACATGCGCTCACCGGTGCGTCCGAACGGGTTCGCGACGAATCGGTCGGACGTGAGATCGACGCGGCCGAGGTATCCGCGTGCGAGTTGGGCACCGCCCAGGTAGAGCTCTCCCGGAACGCCGACGGGAACCGGGTGCAGCCGGGCATCGAGCACGTAGGCCTGCGTGTTCCATTCCGGCACACCGATCGGCACGTTCGTGGTGTCGGCCGCACCGGTCTTCCAGTACGTCACCGACACTGCGGCCTCGGTGGGCCCGTACAGGTTGTGCAGTCCGGCCGCGGAGAGTTCCCGGAAACGCAGGACAGTCGCGGGCGGCAGCGCTTCGCCGATGACGAACACGTGCCGCAGCGAACGGCACGACCCCTCCGGGGCGGCCGCGACGAACACGTCGAGCATGGACGGCACGAAATCGGTGACCGTCACCGCGTGCTCGTCGATGACCCGGGTCAGATAGGCAGGCTCTCGATGCCCGTCCGGAGTGGCCAGCACCATGGTGGCTCCCACCTGCAGGGGCCAGAAGTAGCCCCACACCGACACGTCGAACGTGGTTGCGGTCTTCTGCAACCACACGTCCCGATCGGTGAGTGCGTACTCCGACTGCATCCAGTGCAGTTGATTCACGATGGCCGCGTGCGGTACCGCGACCCCCTTGGGTTTGCCGGTGGAGCCGGAGGTGTAGATGACGTACGCGGGGTGTGCAGGGCGCAACGGTTCGATGCGCTCGGCGTCGGTCAACGGCACCGCAGCGACATCCGAGAGGTCGAGAGTGTCGAGGGCCGACACGGGGATCCGGTTCGGCAGTTCCGGCCGGTCGGCCGAGCTGGTCAGCACGCACACCGGCTGTGCCGACGCGAGCACGTAACTCGTTCGCTCCGCGGGGTGATCGGGATCGACCGGCACGTACGCGCCACCGGCCTTGAGTACGGCGTAGATTCCGACGACCAGTTCCAGCGACCGCCGCATCACCACGGCCACGCGGGTTTCGGGGGCCACACCCTGAGCGATCAGATGCCGGGCCAGCTGGTTCGCGCGCGCATCGAGGGCTGCGTACGTCAGCACGTCACCGTCGAACTCGACAGCGACAGCATCGGGTGTGCGGGCCGCCTGCGCCTCGAACAACGTCAGTAGCGTCGACTCCGGCACGTGGTGGGCGGTGGCGTTCCAGTCGCGGATCACCCGCGCATACTCGCCCGGGACGAATCCGGTGACCTGGGCTACCGCGGCGGAGGGCTCTGCGATCAACGCACGGATCACCGAATCGAGTCGCGCCGCAATCAACTTCGCCTCGCCGCGGTCGAAGGTGTCCGGCAGGTAGGCCACCCCGAGCCGCAGGGTGTCGTCGACCTGGGCCATCAGGCTCAACGGGTAGTGGGTGACACTGTGCACCCGGACCGAGTCCACGCGCATACCTGCGATGTCGGTCTGCGCCTGCAGCGCCGCCTGATCCATGGGGTACGACTCGAAGACGGTGAGCGTGTCGAACAGCGCCCCGACCCCCGCCTCGGCCTGGATTTCCGTCAGGCCGAGATAGTGGTGCTCGAGCAAATCGGCCTGCTGCCCCTGCACCCGTTCCAGCAACCCGGCCACCGACTCGTCGGCGTCGATTCGTACCCGGACGGGGACGGTGTTGATGAAGAGCCCGACCATCGAGTCGATTCCGGGGATGTGCGGGGGGCGGCCGGAGACGGTGGCACCGAATACGACGTCGTCCCGTCCGGTGAGTCGCCTGAGCAGCAGAGCCCAGGCAGTCTGGATCACCGTGTTCGGCGTGAGGCCGTGCTGTCGGGCGAAGGCCAGCAGCTCGGCGGTGTCCGCGGCGGAAAAGTGGATCGGAACTTCCTCCGGGTCCGCCGTCGCGCCGCCGCCGGTGCGGGCAGGCGCGAGCAGAGTCGGCTCGTCGAAACCGTCCAACGTGTGCGCCCACGCGGCCCGTGAGGCGGAGGGGTCTCGGCGCGCCAGCCAGTCGAGGTAGTCCCGGTACGGCGGCACCGCGGGCAGCGCGGACCGATCGCCCGCGGTCGCGTAGAGCACCAGCAGGTCCTGGACGATCAGCGGGATGGACCATCCGTCGAGCAGGATGTGGTGGTTGGTCATCGCCAACTCGTGCCGGTCGGCGCCCGTGCGCACGAGCAGCAAACGCAGCAGCGGCGCCTCGGACAGGTCGAACGGTGCGGTCCGGTTCTCTGCGACCAGCGCCTCGAGTTCCGTTTCTCCGGAATCGCTCTCACGGCCCGCGAGGTCGACCACGGTCAGTGGGACCTCCACCCCGCGGAGGGGGATCTGCACCGTGACGTCGCCGTCCTGCGCGAACACCACCCGCAGGTTCGGATAGCGGTCCAGGAGCGCAGCGGCAGCGGCCCGCATCCGGTCCGCCGACACGTCGCCGAGCAGCGTCATCCGCAGCTGGGAATGGTAGACGTCGACACCGTGCTCGGCGGCCAACAGCGAATGGAAGTGGAAACCGGCCTGCAGCGGCGACAGCGCCCACACATCCTCGAGGGCCGGGTAGGTCCGTTCCCAGACCTCGATCTGGGACTGGGTGAGCGTCACCGTGCCGATGTCCGACGGGGTCAGTCCCCCACCGGATCCGGCGACGACGTGCTCGATCTGTGAGACGAGCGCGTGCTGCCACAGGTCGACGAGTTCGCGAACGTCGTCGGCTGCGAGCAGTTCAGCGGCGAACCGCACCGAAGCGCCGAGTCGCGGTCCGGTATCGGTATCCGTCACTCCGACATTGATCTCGATCGTTGCGGACGCGCTCATGTCCTGATCGGCCTCACCCGAGAAGACACGCGACGATGCGAGATCCGGCACCCAGCCGATCTCACGCATCTCGGGGGACAGATCGCCCATCCCGGTCTTTCCGAGGTAGTTGAAGACGACCTGGGGCGGGTCGAAGCCCGCGAGAATCGTGGCCGTCGCCGGATTGAGGTGTCGCAACAGTCCGTACCCGACGCCCCGGTCGGGGACCGCCCGGAGTTGTTCCTTCACCGCCTTGATCGCGGCGCCGGCCGACGCGCCGCCGACGAGTGCGTCCTGTGTGTCCACCCCCTCCAGGGCGAGCCGTACCGGGTACACGCTGGTGAACCAGCCCACGGTCCGCGACAGATCGGCGCCCGGCACGACCGACTCCTCGCGGCCGTGACCCTCGAGGGTGACGTACGCAGAGGCGGCGGGCACCCCGCGCGCACGGCGCCACTCCGTGAGGGCCACCGCGAAGCCGGCAAGCAGGGAATCACCGATGGAGCACCCGAATGCCTCCGGAACGCGGGCCAGCAGCGTGCCCGTGATCTCGGTGGGCAACTCGACGTGCAGCTCCTGCGTGGTCGAGGTCCGGTCCCGCACCGGATCGAGAGCCCGGTCACCGAGGAGCGGGTCCGGACCATCGACGACACGTCGCCAGTAGTCGAACTGCGCGAGGGTGGACGGCTGACCGGCAGCCTCCGACAACCCGTGCGACCAACGCCGCAACGAGGTACCGACCTCCGGCAGGTTCGGAGTGTGACCGGCTGCGACGGCACCTCCCGCCGCGACGAGGTCCGGCACGATGATCCGCCAGGACACACCGTCGACGACCAGGTGATGAGCAACCACGAGCAGTCGCCCGGGCCTGGTCGCACCACGATCCAGCCAGACGAACTGTGTGAGCACCGGCGTCTCGAAGTCGAACCGGTCGGCCGCGGCGGAGAGTTCGCGGTCGATCAGCGCATCGAAGGCGGCGTCCTCGAGGTCGGGATTCACCGGCACCGTCGTGACCAGTCGATCGGCGTCGACGGCACCGGCAGGCAACACCGAGTGACGCACGTCCGCACCGTCGCGAACCAGCCGGGACCGCAGCGCGTCGTGCCTGTCGAGCACCGCCTGCACCGTCGCCACGATGTCCGATCGCTCGATCCCGGTCGGCAGCGTGAGGAGCACGGACTGTGAATACCGGCCCACCGAACCCGACCGGTCGAACAGTGATCGGACAACCGGGGTCAACTCGACGTTTCCCACGCCGCCGCCCGCCAGTTCGGCGAGCGCGAGTCGATCCGCCGACGCGGCGGTAGCCACTTCGGCGAGCGCGGCAATGCTCTTGCGCTCGAACACGTCCCGTGGGGTGAATACGATCCCCGCGGCCTTCGCTCGCGACACCAGCTGGATCGACACGATGCTGTCGCCGCCGAGAGCGAAGAACGAGTCGTTCACCCCCAGGTCGTCGACGCCGAGCGCCTCCCGGAACAGGGCCGCGAGTGTTTCCTCCATCGGAGTACGTGGCTCCACTCGATCGACCGCGACATCACCGACCGGCGGGGCAGGCAATGCCGCCCGATCCAGTTTGCCGCTCGCGTTGATCGGGAGGGCGTCGAGCGTGACGAACCCGTCCGGAACCATGTATTCGGGCAGCCGACTCTCGGCAAACGCCGTCAGTGCGTCTATGTCGACCGTCGTGCCCGTGCGTGCGACGAGATAGGCCACCAGTTGTTCGCTCGCCGCTCCGGAATACACGGTCACGACCGCCTGGGCAACCGAGTCCGCCGCCTCGAGTACCGCCTCGATCTCACCGAGTTCGATCCGCAGTCCGCGCAGCTTCACCTGGAAATCGTTGCGGCCGAAGTATTCCAATTCCCCTCGGCCGGTCCAGCGAAGACGGTCACCGGTCCGGTACATCCGGGTACCCGGCGCGTCGAAGGGGTTGGCCACGAACCGTTCGGCGGTCAGGTCGGGGCGTCCCGCGTATCCGCGAGACACCTGTGTGCCGGCCAGGTACAACTCACCGGTCACTCCGGCAGGAGTGGGGTGGAGCCGCTGGTCCAACACGTAGGCGCGGGTGTTCCACACCGGTGTGCCCACGGTGACGATGCCCGAGTTCGAGGTGTCCACCCAGGAGGTGGTGGAAGTGGGCGCGACCTCCGCGGGACCGTACGCGTTGAGGACGGCAGCGTCGGAGACGGCCGCGAACCGCCGCGCCACATTGACGGACAGTGCCTCGCCGCCGACGAACACGGTACGCAGCGACGAGAACCGGGACGGCACGATCACGTCGGTGAAGACGGCGAGCATCGACGGGACGAAATGTATCGCCGTGATCTGCTCGGTGTCGATCAGTTCCGCGAGGTAGTCGGGATCCTTGTGTCCGTCCGGTTCCGCGATCACCACCCGTGCTCCCACAGCCAGGGGCCACAACAGTTCCCAGAGGGATGCGTCGAACGACTGTGGTGTCTTGACGGCAACCCGATCGGTCTCGTCCAGCGCACCGAGGGACACCAGGAACTCGAAGTGGCTTCCGAGACCGGCGTGCGAGACGGCCACTCCCTTGGGCCGGCCGGTCGAACCCGAGGTGAAGATGACATAGGCGAGGTTGTCGGCCAGAAGGGGCCGGAGCCGGTCGCGGTCCGTCACCGGGGCATCGTCGAACCGGTCGAGTTCGAGACCGTCCATCGGGAGAACCCGGACTCCGGAGTCCGACTCGAACTCGCCCCGGACCGCGGTCAGAACGAGAACAGGGTGGGCTGCCTCGATGACGTGGGCCACTCGCTCCGCCGGAAGGTCGACGTCGAGCGGCACGTACGCCGCACCACTGCGCAGCACGGCGTGCAGGGCGATCAGAAATTCGATCGAGCGGCGGGCCGCGACCGCGACGGTGGTGTCGGTTCCGGCGCCTTCGGCGATGAGTTTGCGGGCCAACCGGTTGACCCGCGCGTTGAATTCCCGGTACGTCACGGACACGTCGCGGTACACCACCGCCACCGCGTCAGGCGTCCGTGCTGCCTGCTCGTCGTAGCGGGCGAGGTAGGGCCGCTCGCTCACCTCCACGTCCGTGGCGTTCCATTCGCGCAGTATGCGAACCAGTTCCCGGTGATCCAGCACCGGGAGATCCCCCACCGCCGTGCCCGGATCGGCCAGCGCCGCCGCCACGATCCGCGCGAAACGGTCCACGAACGACTCCACCGTGTCACGGTCGAACAGATCGACCGCATACGTGAACGCACCGGTGAGACCGGACACGGTGCCGCGCTCGTCTCGGATCTCGGTGAGCGTCACGTTCAGATCGAATTTCGCGATCTCCGGATTCATGTCGACGGCGCTCACCGTCAGACCCGGTAGTTCCAGCACTCCCGGTTCGAAGTTCTCGTATGACAGACCCACCTGGAAAAGTGGGTGACGGGCTGTGGACCGGGCGGGTTCGAGTACCTCCACGAGACGCTCGAACGGCAGATCGGCGTGCGCGAACGCGGCGAGGTCGAACTCGCGGACCTGCGCGAGCAGGTCGGCGAATGACAGGTCTCCGGATACTCGCGCGCGCAGGGTGAGAGTGTTGACGAACATGCCGACGAGGTCCTGCAGAGAGGGTTCGCCGCGGCCGGCGACGGGCGTGCCCACGGTGATGTCCACCGCGTTCGACAACCGTGAGAGCAGAACCGACAGCGCGGCGTGCCACACCATGAACGGCGTGGCAGCGGAGCGGGCCGCGAGGTCGGCGACGGCTTTCGCCGTGGCAGCGTCGACCGAGAACGGGACCGTCGCACCAGAATTCGTCGGCACGGCCGGGCGGGGCCGATCGGCAGGCAACTCCAGCAGGTCGGGGATGCCGTCGAGCGCCGCGGACCAGAATTCGATCTGCTCGGCGGCCTGCGACCGACCGTCGGTCTCGTCGCCGAGAAACTCCGCCTGCCAATAACTGTAGTCCGCGTACTGCACGTCCAACGGCGGCCACGACGGTGCCCGGCCGGCCGTACGCGCCGTGTAGGCGAGCAGGATGTCACGTGCGAGCGGGGCCATCGACGATCCGTCGGCGGAGATGTGGTGCACCACCACGGCCAGCACGTACTCGTCGTCGTCGTCGACGGACGGTCGCAGCAGTGCCGTCCGCAGCGGCACAGCCGCCGTGACGTCGAAGCCCTCGGTGGCGAGCTCCACGAGTCGCGCCGGCAGCTCGGCCTCGGTGATCGGCTGCACGGCGAGATCCAGGGACACCTCGTCGGCGCCGACGATCACCCGATGGGGACCGTCGTTCGAGTCCGGATACAGGGTGCGCAGGGACTCGTGCCGCTCGAGGACATCGCGAATCGCCGAACGCAGGCCGTCGCCGTCGAGAGGGCCGGACAAGCGCAAAGCGAAGGGCATGTTGTAGGCCGCGGATGCGGTATCGAACTGGTTGAGGAACCACATGCGACGTTGCGCCGGGGACAGCGGAATCCGTCCGGTACGCGCGGCGGCGACCAGTGGGGCACGTGGTGCCGTCGGCACTGTTCCCTCGATACGCTCCGCGAGCGCCCCGACGGTGGGGGCATCGAACAGGTCACGCAGGGCGAGCGGCGCACCCAACTCGGCCCGAATACGCGAGGTGACCCGCGTGGCGACGAGCGAGTTACCGCCGACGTCGAAGAAGTTGTCCCGGAGGCCGATACGGTCGAGACCGAGAACCTCGGCGAAGATCACCGCGAGGGTGGCCTCGACGGACGTGCGCGGGGCCACGTACTCGGTGGCGGAACCACCGAATTCGGGTGCGGGCAGCGCCTGACGATCGAGCTTTCCACTCGTATTGAGCGGGAATTCGTCGACGACCATCAGCGCCGCCGGAATCATGTACGCCGGCAGGGACGCGGCGATGCACTCCCGAAGTCGCGTGGTATCGAGGTCGTGTCCCGGCTCGGGCACGACGTACGCGACCAGATGATCGCCGGTGCCGGGATCGGAATGGACCAGCACGGCGGCGCTGGTGACCGACGGTTGCGCCCGCAGCACGAATTCGATCTCACCGAGCTCGATGCGCTGGCCTCGGAACTTGACCTGGAAGTCGGTGCGCCCGATGTATTCGAGTGCACCCGCCGACGTCCATCGCACGAGGTCGCCGGTGCGGTACATACGCAGGCCGGCAGTAAACGGATTGGCCACGAACCGGTCCGTGGTGAGATCGACGCGGCCGAGGTAACCCCGGGCCAGCTGCTCGCCCGCCAGGTACAGCTCACCGGCAACGCCGGGGGGAACCGGGTGCAGACGCGAATCGAGAACGTAGACCTGGGTGTTCCACTCGGGCATGCCGATCGGCACCGTGCCGGTGACCGTGGCCGCGGTGTCCCAGTACGTGACCGAGACTGCCGCCTCGGTGGGCCCGTACAGGTTGTGCAGTCCGGCACCGGACAGCGCCCGGAACCGGGTGACGGTCTCCGGGGGCAGCGCCTCGCCGATCACGAAGACGTGCCGCAGAGTGGCGCACGAGGTGGCGGGCACGGACGCGACGAAGGCGTCGAGCATCGAGGGCACGAAGTCCGTGACCGTGACACCGTGCTCGTCGATGACCCGAGCGAGGTACTCGGGGTCGCGGTGACCGTCCGGGGTGGCCAGCACCATCGTGGCGCCCGTGTGCAGCGGCCAGAAGTAACCCCACAGCGATACGTCGAAGGTGGTTGCGGTCTTCTGCAGTAGCACGTCCCGTTCGGTGAGCGCGTATTCCGACTGCATCCACAGGAGCTGATTGACGATCCCGCGGTGCGGCACCGACACCCCCTTGGGCCGACCGGTGGAGCCCGAGGTGTAGATGACGTATGCGGGGTTGTCGGGGCGGAGCGGTGCCAGTCGGTCGGAGTCGGTGACGGGTTCGCCGGAACAGGAATCCAGCGCGATCCGATCGATCTCGACGAACGACGAACCCGCGGGAAGTGCGCCGCGGTCGGCCGAGGTGGTGAGCACACAGACGGGCTGTGCGGAGTCGAGCACATACCCGATCCGGTCCGTCGGGTGGTCGGGATCGACCGGCACGTAGGCACCGCCGGCCTTGACGATCGCGTACATGCCCACCAGCAGGTCCGGTGAGCGCCGCATTGCCAGCCCGACACGGGATTCGGGTCCACCCCGCGGTCGATCAGATGGCGCGCCAGACTGTTCGCGCGGCGATCGAGTTGCGAATACGACAGCGTGACGTCGCCGAACACCACCGCCACCGCATCCGGGGTACGGGCGACCTGCGCGTCGAACAGTTCGGGCAGACTTATCGCGGGCACGTGGTGCCCGGTGTCGTTCCACGTGCCGAGAAGGCGGTCGCGTTCGGCGGCGTGGAGCAGGGGCAGATCACCGACCGCCGTCGCAGAGGATGCCGCGACCGAGCGCAACAGGTTCTCTAATCGCTCGGCCATCGACGCGACGGTCGACTCGTCGAACAGATCGGTGGCGTAATCGAAACCGGCGGCGAGACCACCCGGCGCGCCTCCCTCGACGAACCGTTCGGTGACGGTCAACTGGAGGTCGAATTTCGCGACGTGGACGTCGATTTCTGTCGCCGCGACCTCGAGGCCCGGCAGTTCGACGGCGGTCGGCGCGGTGTTCTGGAACGAGAGCATGACCTGGAACAGCGGATGGTGCGCGGACGACCGGGTGGGGCTGAGCACCTCCACGAGGCGCTCGAAGGGGACGTCGCCGTGCTGGAATGCGGCGAGGTCGGCGTCGCGGACCCGGTCGAGAACCTCCTCGAACGTGTCGCTGGGCTCGGCGGTCGCGCGAAGCACCAGGGTGTTGACGAACATGCCCACCAGGTTGTCGAGCGCCTCCTCGCCGCGTCCGGCGACCGGGGTACCGATGACGATGTCCGTCCCGGCGCCGAGGCGATGGAACAGCACCACGAGGGCTGCGTGGGTGACCATGAACAACGTCGTGCCGGTGCTCTGCGCCAGATCCGCAAGACGCCGATGGACGTCGGCGGGGATCGTGAACTCGACGCGACCACCGCGATACGACATCTCGGCGGGCCGGGTCCGGTCGGTGGGCAGTTCGATCACCTGGGGCACTCCGGCAAGCACCGACCGCCAATGGTCGATCTGCCTGGCGGACAGGCTGTTCGGGTCGTCTTCCGACCCCAGGAGTTCACGCTGCCAGAGGCTGTAGTCGGCGTACTGCACCGGGAGCGGCGCCCAGGCGGGGGCGTGACCGGCCGCGCGTGCCGCGTACGCGAGCATCACGTCGGCGGCCAGCGGCGTCATGGACCAGCCGTCGGCGGCGATGTGATGAACCACGAGAACGAGAACGTGCCGGTCGGGCGCCTCCCGGAACAGCCCGGCGCGCAGCGGTGTGTCGGTGGTGAGGTCGAATCCGGCACCGCCGAGGGCCGTCACCGCGACGGTGAGCGACTCCGCGTCGACGTCGATCGGATCCGTCTCGGCCAGCACGCTCACGACGGGCACGACCAACTGGTGGGGACCGTCCGCGGTGTCGGGGAAGACGGTGCGCAGCGCCTCGTGCCGTTCCTGGACGTCGCCGAGCGCCGCTCGCAGGGCGTCCCGGTCGAGTGCGCCGGTAAGTCGCAGGGCGATCGGCAGGTTGTACGCAGGCGACGCCGTGTCGAACTGGTTGAGGAACCACATGCGTTGCTGCGCAACGGAGAGGGGCACGTGAGCGGGTCGTTCCCGCGCCTCCAGCACCGGACGCGAGTCGGCCCGCGGGCCGGTGTTCGCCGCCGCGACCGCCAGTTGCGCCACCGACGGCGACTGGAAGAGGTCCCGGACCCCGATCCGCACACCGAGGGCGGTGTTCACCCGGGACACGACCTGGGTGGCCGTCAGCGAGTTGCCGCCGAGGTCGAAGAAGCTGGTGTCGACGCTCAGTTCGGGCAGGCCGAGGACGTCGCGGAAGATCCCGACAACGATCTCCTCGGTGACCGTCCTCGGGCGCACGACGTCCGCCGAACGTGCGGCGAAGACCGGTGCAGGCAGGGCGCCCCGGTCGAGTTTGCCCGCCGGGGTCAGCGGCAGCGAATCCAGCACCATGATCGACGACGGCACCATGTACCCGGGAAGACGCTCTCCGACGAACTCCGACAACACCCGGATGTCGACGTCGGTTGCCGGCGCCGGCAGCACGTACGAGACCAGGCGACTGTTCCCGCTCTCGTCGTCACAGCCGACCGTGTGGGCGAACTCCACCACCGGATGCGCAGCCAGCGCGGCGTCGATCTCACCCAATTCGATCCGGAACCCCCGGATCTTGACCTGAAAATCACTGCGGCCCAGAAACTCCAGGACCGGAGGCCCGTCCGGGGCGGTCACCCAGCGGACCACGTCACCCGTGCGGTACATCCGCGCGCCGGTGCCGAAAGGGCTCGCCACGAAACGCTCCGCCGTCAACCCGGCCCGATGCACATAGCCGCGAGCCAGACTGGAGCCGAGGACGTAGAGTTCACCGCGCACGCCGGCCGGGACCGGACGCAACCGGTGGTCGAGGACGACGAGATCGACACCCACGGTCGGTGACCCGATACTCACCAACTGCCCGGGCGCCATCGGTCCGGTAGCGGACGACATGATCGTCGTCTCACTCGGACCGTACGCATTGACCATGATCCGGCCCGGCGCCCACCGCGCCACCAACTCCGGCGGGCACACATCCCCCGCCACCACCACCGTTTTCAGATGGTCCAAACCGCGGTGATCGAGCGACGCCAACGCCGCCGGCGTGCAGAACGCATGCGTCACCCATTGCTCGGCAAGGAACTCCGCCAACTCGGTGCCACCGTAGATCGTGGTCGGCGCCACCACCAGGGTCGCCCCCGCACACACCGCCATCACCAACTCGAACACCGACGCATCGAAACTCGGCGACGCGAAATGCAACACGCGAGAATCCGCCGACACCACCAGACGGTCCCGCTCGTCCGCCGCCAGATTCACCACACCCCGATGCGAAACCGCCACACCCTTCGGCCGGCCCGTCGACCCCGACGTGTAGATCACATACGCCGGATGATCGACCGACAACGCCCGCGTCCGATCGGCGTCCGTGACCGCATCCGCGGGATACGCCGCCGCGGTCGCCCGAAACTCGTCGTCGTCCAATACGATCCAGTGCGTGCACTCCGGCAGACCGTCCCGCCACGCGGCGGTGGTGATACCGATCGGCGCACCACAATCCTCCAGCATGAACGCGATGCGGTCAGCCGGATAGCTCGGATCGACCGGAACGAACGCGGCTCCCGTCTTCGCCACCGCCCACACACTCGACACCGACTCCCGCGACCGCGGCAACGCCAGCGCCACCATGACCTCCGGGCCGACCTGGAGGTCGATCAGGAGGCGGGCCAGCCGGTTCGACGCCTCGTCCAGAGCGCGGTAACTCAGGGTGTCGGCGGCGAGTCCGTGCCCGGGCGCGACGAGGGCGTCGCCGTCCGGGTTGCTGCGCACGGCGCCGACGAGCAGGTCCGGCAGCGTGACCGGTGCGAATCCGGCGCGTCCGGTGGCCGGTACCAGGCTGCGGCGTTCGTCCTCGTCGAGGATCGGGAGGTCGCCGATCAGTCGCGGCGGCCCGTTGCTCGCCCATCCGTGCAGCGTGCCGGTGTCGGAGGTGAGGAAGGCACCGAGGAATCGGGTGAAGCGGGCGTGGTGGGCGTCGAGGACGTCTTCGGAGTACAGGTCGGGGTTGGCCTCGAGGTCGAGGGTGAGGCTGGTGCCGGCGACGCCGTGATAGATGTTGACCGCGAGGTCCGTGACCGGACCGGTGGACAGCAGTTCGAGTCGGCCGACGATGCTGCCGAGGGTGATCTCGTCGTGGAACAGCATGACGTTGATCAGGGGGCCGTAGAAACCCTGGTGCTCGGCGGCCGCGTCGCGCCGGATGTCGATGTGCGGGTAGTGCTGGTGGCGGAGTGCCGCGGTGACTTCCAGCCGGACCGCTGTCACCAGATCGGTGTTCGTCATGTCGGGGGGCACATGGAGGCGAAGCGGGACGACGTTGGACACCATGCCGCCGGAGCGGCGGAGCAGCGCGGTGGTGCGCGCGGTGACGGGCAGACTGACGGCGACCTCCTCGCGTCCGGTCATCCGGGCGAGGTAGGCGGCGAAGGCGGCGATGACTTCGAACGCGGCCGACGAGTCGTGGCGGTCCGTCGCGGCGTCGAGGTGGTCGACGAGGGGGCCGGGGATCTGGCCGCCCGTCGTGCGGCTGCGTGCCCGCGCGGGCGACGTCCGGTCGACGAGGCTGTGCGGTTCGCCGATGGTCGATACCTTCTCGGACCAGTACTCCCGGTCTGTGGCGTAGCGCGACGACGTCCGGTAGTCGTCGTCCGCGCGGGCGACGTCGGTGAGTGCGGCAGCCTTGGACGGCGCGACGGCGCGCCCCTCGACGGCCGCCGTGTACAGCTGTGTGGTCCGGTCGATGAGCGTCATCGATCCCATGCCGTCGAGCGCGACGTGGTGGACACGGCTGTACCAGTAATGACGATCCGGCCCGGTGCACAGGACCGCCGAGGTGACGAGCCGATCGCGGCACATATCGAGCGGAGTGGTGTACTCCTGCCGCATCCATTCCTTGGCCGCCGCCCTCGGATCGGGCTCGTGCCGCAGGTCGACGAACCTGACGGACGCGTCCAGGGTCGGATCGACCAGCTGATAGGGAACTCCGTCGACCTCGACGAGGCGGAGGAAGGCGGAGCCGAGTTCGCGGCCTGCGGCGATCAGCGACTCCGACAGCAGCGTGACGTCGAGGGCACCCACCAATTCGACGCACTGCGCGATGTTGACGGGCACGTCGGGATCGAGCTGCTGGGCGAACCACATCCCCCGCTGAGCGGTGGAGAGTGGGAATGCACCGTCCGGAATACGATCCACGGCGGTCACGTCACCACCCGGCACAGCTTCGACCACCTTGTACGTCCTCTTCCCACTCCGGCGGTGGGATGAACCCACCGGCCACCCAAGAAACTCATAGTGACCTGCGAACCTGGGAATTAACCGAACCTTACCCGGGAGTACGCTTCAGGTTCCTATCGGACGTGCGGTGCAAACCGTTTCAGGGCGTCTCAGAATGTGGGCGAACGGCGCTTTACCCCTGGGTATCACGTTTTGGAGCACCTAACCCAGCACTGCCCCACTCCTTCTGTCGAAGGAATGGGGCAGCGGTTGGTACCGGGGCGCTATCTGGCAGCCACGCCTTTGATCCTGGCGATCCGGTTCCGCAGCCCCCACTGGGTGACCTTGAGGAGGGCCTCGCGGACGATCCCGCCGCTCATCTTGGATTCGCCGATCTCGCGCTCCGTGAACGTGATCGGAACCTCACGGACCGTGAAGCCCTCCTGGATGGTCCGCCACGCCAGGTCCACCTGGAAGCAGTAGCCGTGCGACTCCACCGCGGCGAGGTCGAGTTTGTCGAGCACCTCGCGGCGGTATGCGCGGAATCCGCCGGTGATGTCCTTGATCTTCACGCCGAGCGCCAGCCGGGAGTAGATGTTCCCGCCGCGTGACAGCCACTCGCGGTGCTTCGGCCAGTTGACCACCGTGCCGCCCGGCACGTAGCGCGACCCGAGGACGAGGTCGGCGCCGGCATCGACCTGATCGAGCAAGCGATGCAACTGTTCCGGGGCGTGGCTTCCGTCGGCGTCCATTTCGACGAGGACGGTGTAGTCGCGGTCCAGGCCCCACCGGAAGCCGGCGATGTAGGCGGCGCCGAGACCGTTCTTCTCCGTCCGGTGCATCACGTGGATGCGACCGGCGTCGTCGTTCGACGCGAGGGCGTCCGCGACGTCGCCGGTGCCGTCGGGGCTGCCGTCGTCGACGACGAGAACGTGTGTCCGCGGCAGCGCCGCGTGCAGGCGCCGCACGATCAGGCCGAGATTCTCCCGCTCGTCATACGTCGGAATGATCACCAGAGTCCGTGCGCTCGGTGCCCCGCTCTGCCCGGAATCGGTCTCCGATGCCATGAGGATCCTCCCTGCCGGCAACTGCCGGCGCCTTCTCGGTACTGCTGTGAATCGGTGTGCGAACGGTGCGTCGTCGTTGCACCACGGCGAACGCGACGGCAGCGACGGCGCCGAGACACAGAAGAATCTCCGGAATCGGGCCGAGCCGACTTGCCAGCGTAGTACCGGTGCTCAGCGGCACCTGCGACACCAGGGCCGCGGGGACGAAGAGTGGGGTCTGCTGCACTGTGGATCCGTCGGGTCCGATGATCGCGCTCACACCGCTGGTGGCCGCCACGACGACGGCGCGCCCGTGCTCCACGGCCCGCGCCTTCGACATCGCCAGTTGCTGGTAGGTCATCTCGGTGTCGCCGAACGTGGCGTTGTTGGTGGGGACGGCGAGGAGTTCGGCGCCGCTACGTACCGACTGCTCGAACGCCCGGTCGAAGGCCACCTCGTAGCAGGTCGCGACGCCGACGGCGATCCCGTTCGCGTGCACGACGCCGTCGCCGTCACCGGGAACGAAGTTCCCCGCCCGGTCGGCGTAGGAGGAGAAGTGCCGGAAGAATCCGCGGTACGGCAGGTACTCACCGAACGGCTGGATGATCTTCTTGTCGTGCCGCTCCTGCGGTCCGGCGTCGCCGTCCCACACGATCACCGAGTTGGTGGTGGTGCGGTCGGAGTTCACGAGCACCGCTCCCACCAGAATGGGTGCGCCGATCGCCTCCGATGCGCGGGAGATGTCCGCGGCGGCGTCGGCGTTGCGCAGCGGGTCGATGTCGGATGCGTTCTCCGGCCAGATGACGAGGTCGGGTTGTGGTGCCGCGCCAGACGCGACGTCGTCGGCGAGCTCGAGGGTGCGGTTCACATGATTGTCGAGGACGCGTTTGCGTTGGTCGTTGAAGTCGAGGCCGGGTTTGGGGACGCTGCCCTGGATCGCGGCGACGGTGATCGTCCGGTCCCCCGAGTCCATTCCCGGCAGCGTCGGCCACAACGCGAGCGAGACGACCGTCGCGGCGAGGGCGGCGACCAGACCGCCCGCGAGCGGCCGCACCCAGTTCGCGGCGCCCCTTGCCCGGGCCCCCACCGTCACCGCGACGGACGCCAGTCCGGCACCGGTCAGCGCGACGGCGAAGCTGAGCAGCGGGGAACCCCCGATGCTCGCTAGCGGCAGGAACCAGCCCTCGGACTGACCGAACGCCAACCGCCCCCAGGGGAAGCCGCCGAACGGCACACTTGCCCGCAGCCATTCCGTCAGCGACCAGCACGCCGCGATCCACAGCGGCGCCCAGCGCAGCCGCGACACCAGCACCGCGAGCAGCCCGAACAGTCCGATGAACAGCGACTCGACCGCTGCGAGCGCAAGCCACGGGAGGGCGCCGACGAACACCCCGATCCACGGGAGCAGCGGCACGAGGAAACCGAGTCCCGCGAGGTAGCCGTAGCCGAACCCCGCGCGCAGCCGCGGCGCCGCACCGCCGGCACCGGTGAGGACCAGCGTCAGCAGGGCGATGCCGAGGGGCGCGAGAAACCACAGGGGGCGGGGCGGAAATCCGGCGAAGACGAGGAATCCCGCGGCGACCGACAGGACGGAGCGCACGAGCACGCCTCGCTTTCCGGTGGTCCAGCGTGCCGTCGTGCTACCGCTCATGGACGACGCTCCCCCGGTGAACCGAACGCAGCAGGACCGGCGTGGGCGCGTCGTCCTCGAGACGTGGAAGGGCGGGCACCCGGGACCTGGGATCGGTCGACCACCGCTGCACGGAGTCTTTGGGGGCACTGACCACCAGTTCGCCCGCATCCCACACGGCGTACGACGCCGGTGCGCCCGGAGAGAGTGTCCCGGCGAGACCGTCGCGGACCCCACCGGCACGCCACGCACCGCGGGTGGCCGCCGAGAACGCCGCGCGGGGGGAGATCCCGCTGCCGGGCGTGCGGTGGTGGACTGCGGCGCGCAGCATCGCCCAGGGTTCCACCGGGGTGACCGGTGCGTCGGAGCTCAGCGCGAGCGACACCCCAGCGGAAGCGGCGGCAGCGAACGGGTTGAGAGTGAGGGCGCGATCGGTTCCGAGGCGCTGCGCGTACAGGCCGTCGGTTCCGCCCCAGAGGGCGTCGAATGCGGGCTGGACGCTGGCGATCACACCCCACTGCGCCAGGCGCGCCGCGTCGTCTCCGGTCATCATCTCGGCGTGCTCGAGTCGGTGCCCGGCCGCCGCGATCGCGGGACCGCCCAGTTCGTCGGCGACGACGGCGAACGCGTCGACCGCGGCCCGGACGGCGGCGTCGCCGATGACGTGGAACCCGGCCTGGATTCCGGCGATCGTGCAGGCGCGCACGTGGGCGGCGATCTCGTCGACTCCCAGGTAGCTCTTGCCGGTTCCCCCGTCCAGGTCCGCATACGGTTCGCTCAGCCACGCCGTGTGCGAGCCGAGGGATCCGTCGATGAACAGGTCGCCGCCCAGCGCGTGCGCGCCGGTGGCGTCGAGCAGCTTCCCGGCCTCGTCGGCGTCGGTGACCGCCTCACCCCAGTAGCCGCGGACCTCGACGCCGTGCGGGGTAGCGAGGAGTTCACGGAAATCGTCGAGTCCGGCGATGTCGGGTCCGCCGCACTCGTGGACCGCGACGATGCCGCGCGAGGCGATGGCGTCGAGCGCGGCGATGCGGGCGGCGGACCGCTGCTCGGCCGTCAGCAGTGAGCGGGCGACGGTGCGGGCGGCGTGGTGCGCCTCGAAGGTCAGCGGTCCCTCGGACGAGAACCCGGAGGTCTCGCTCAGGCCCGGAACCGACCGGCGCAGGGCCGTCGAGCACACGGCCGAGTGGACGTCGATCCGGGACAGGTACACGGTGCGTCCGGGGGCGGCCTCGTCGAGTTGCGCCGTGGTGGGGCCGGTACCTTCCGGCCATGCCGATTCGTCCCAGCCGTGTCCCCAGATGACCGCGTCGGAATGGGTGCGGGCGAAGGACGCGAGCCGGTCGAGGCACTCGCGGAGCGATCCGACCCCCACCAGGTCGAGTCCGACGATGTTCAGGCCGAGCGCCGTGACGTGCACGTGAGTGTCGACGAACGCCGGAGTGACGAACGCGCCGCCGAGGTCGACCACCTCGGCGCCGGGGTGCAGCGCGCGGGCCGCGCGGTCGTCGCCGACCCACGACACGACTCCGTCGGTCACTGCCATCGACGTGGCGTCTGGTGCAAAGGAACTGTAGATTCGGCCGCCGACCAGCAGTTGTGTAGTCACAGGCAACCAGTCTGCCTGTTAGGGCAGAACGTGGGGATCACGGGTCGGGGTTCGGGGCTCCTCGTCGATCACTTCGCCCTCGAAGACCTCGTCGACCACCTCTCCCTCGATCACCTCACCGCGACCGCGCCGGGGTGCCCGCGCAAACGCCTCGGCTCCTGCCGCGACGGTCGCGGCGCGTCGTCCCGCCAGCAGGACGACGACGGGCCGGAGGGCCCACCGCGTGGGCGGAATGAGGAAGAGCAGTCCGAGCACCGAGGTGACCAGGCCGGGAACGAACATCAGGGCGGAGCCCAGCGCGACGAGTGCGCCGTCCGCGACCGCGGCCCCCGGTGAGCCGTCGCCGCCCGCCGCCCGGCGCAGTCCGTCCATCACACGACGCCACTGCGACCGCATCAGCAGCAGTCCGATCAGCGTTCCCCCGAGCAGGAGGAGCACCGTCCACAGCACGCCGATCGCGTGACCGACCAGGACGAGCGCGGCGATCTCCACCACTACGTACAACAGGAACAGTGCGGCGTACATGACGCCCCCTTTCGGACGGCCGGTTCATCGAGGGTCTGGGTCAACCGTCTGATCGTTCAACGTTCGAGGTCGCCGTTTTTCTCCCGGCCGCAGATATCGAAGCGGGCACGATGCTAAACCTCAAGTTGACATTGAGACTCTGCGCATGATGCAGTTCACTGCGATGGGGGTCTTCCGATCCCGCGCACAACGAGGAGCCGAAATGACTCGTTCCACCGTCTTCCGCCGAGCCGCAATCGTTCTCGCGTCCGCAGCCGCCTTCGGCATGCTGTCCTCGGGACCGGCGTCGGCAGCACCGGTCGCCGACTTCGCGAAGGGCGCCGCCGAACTGCAGGCGCTGGCCACCGAGGTCTCCCCCGCCGCGAGCGCCGCCGTCGACGCGCTTCTCGGCGCCAGCGTGTTCATCCCGAAGGACGTGCTCGAAGTCGGACTCACCACGCCGCAGGACTTCATGTACCCGTCCCCCACCCTCGGGTGCGGCGTCGCCGACAAGCCCGCGACGGTCACGCTGGCCAGCGCACAGGGCGGACCGAACCTGTTCCCCCAGATCAGCGCGAACCAACTCCGCTTCCAGGCGATCCCCGCCTACGTCGCGATCCCGCAGTCGTCCGAACTCAGCGTCGCGTGGATCAACCTCACCACGTTCCAGGGCGGCATCGTCAAACTCGACGACAAACTGCCGATCATCAACACACCGCTGCTGTCGAAGATCGTCGACACCGGCAAGGGCACGGTTCTCGCGACGATGTTCGGCACGGTCGGCTACGCCGACGCGGTCACGTGCACGGTGGTCCCGACCGTCGGCACCTTCACCGTCTGACCGCAGTACGCTTCCCCACCCGCCGGCCTACGAGCCGGGTCGCACCAGGCCCGTCTCGTAGGCCAGCACCACGGCCTGCACCCGGTCGCGGACGTTCAACTTGGTGAGAATCCGGCCCACGTGCGATTTGATGGTCGACTCCGACAGGAACAGCTGAGCGGCGATCTCCGTGTTCGACAGCCCGGTGGCGACCAACTGCAGAACCTCCCGCTCACGCTCGGTCAGCACGTCGAGGACCTCCGGATCGCGCAGCGGCGCCGGACCGTCCTCGAGGAATCTCGCCAGCAGCCGGCGGGTCACCTTCGGCGACACCACGGCATCCCCCGCGGCCACGCTGCGAATGGCCGACACGAGGTCTTCAGACGGGGTGTCCTTGAGCAGGAACCCGCTGGCCCCCGCCCGCAACGCACCCATGGCGTGCTCGTCGAGGTCGAACGTGGTCATCACCAGCACGCGGCTCGCGACCCCGGACTCCAGGATCTGGGCGGTCGCGCTCACCCCGTCCACCACCGGCATCCGGACGTCCATCAGCACCACGTCGGGTTCGAGTTTGCGCACCGCGGCGACGGCCGCCGCCCCGTCGCTCGCCTCACCGACCACGGTGATGTCGTCCTGGGCGTCGAGCACCATGTTGAGGCCCATCCGCATCAGTTCCTGGTCGTCGACGAGTAGCACGGTGATCGGCACAGCGCCAACCTAACACCGCGCTCCGGATGCATGCGCAGCCCGCGGGACGGGCGGTCACGAGTGGATAACCAAACGAAGACAGCCATTAGCCCTGGCATACGCTCGAAGTCTGCCTATGATCGAGACGGCGGACAGGTCGGAGAGCCCACGGATCGGGGTGTCCAGATGCGAATCGCGGATGTGTTGCGGAACAAAGGTCCCGCCGTGGTGACGGTGGATCCGGAAATGCCGGTCAGCACCCTGATCGGCGAACTCGCCCGGCACAACGTCGGAGCCCTGGTGGTCACGGAGAACGACGCCGTCGTCGGGATCGTCACCGAACGCGACGTCGTGCGCCGCATCCACGAACGCGGCCCCGACATCCTGAATGCGCGGGTCGTGGACATCATGACGACGTCGGTGTTCGCCTGCCTGCCGAGCGACACCGTGGACAGTCTCGCCGAGACGATGACCGAACGCCGGATCCGGCACCTGCCGGTGATCGTGGACGGCCAGTTGGTCGGCATCGTCAGCATCGGCGACGTGGTCAAGAGCCGGATCGGCGAGTTGCAGACCGAACGTGACCAACTCGAGTCCTACATCGACCACGGCTGAGCGAGGACCCCATGCCCCTGTTCGTCGTCGAGTACACGTACAGCCCCGAGACGTCGGCCCTTCGCGACGATCACCGAACACAGCACCGTGCGTGGCTCTCCGAACTTCTCCGTCGCAAGATCTTGCGATCGAGCGGACCTCTCGCGAGCGGTCACGGTGCGCTGTTCATCGTCGACGCCGAGGACGAGGGCGCGGTCGCACGGCTGTTCGCGCACGATCCGTTCGCCGAGGAGAACCTCGTGGCGAAGGTGCAGATCCGCGAATGGGCGCCTGCGATGGGCGAATTCAGCGAGTAGCACGCCGGAACCCATCGGCGGCGGGCGGTCCCGCGGCCTGGGGACTCAACCCGCGGAACCTGGACCGGGTGTGCCACCGGTTGCGCCTCCGACCCTGCGCCGTCGATTTCCCGCCAACCCGCGCCGCTAAACACTCACCGCGCGTACGACCTCGTCACGTTCGGGTTCGGTGGCTGCGCGGCGCCCGCGCCTGCCCTCTACGATGTCGCGGTGTCCACAGGATTGCTGAACCCACCGCTCGATCGGTCCACCCCGTCGCCGGTCGCGAACCCGCACCGGGCGCCGGCGATCCTCGCCGCGTCCGGCGCGGTGGTGGCGGCCGTGTTGTTCTGGGTCGTGTCCGGCAGCCTCACCGACGATGCCTACATCAGTCTGTCGGCCGCCCGGAACCTGGCCGTCCACGGCGAGTGGGCGATCGTGCACGGACTGACCGCGAACACGTCGACGTCCCCGCTGAACGTGCTGGTGCTCGGGGCACTGACGTTCCTGACCCGGTTGTGGGGCCCGAGCGATCCGCTGCTCGCTCTCGGGATGCTCAACGTCGCCGTCACCGCGCTGCTGGGGTGGGTGCTGGCCCTGATCGGGCGGCGACTCGGCCTCGGAACGTTCTGGGCGGCGCTCGCCGGTGCGCTGGTGGTGTTCAACCCGTTCGTGTTGTCGGCGGTCGGGCTCGAGGTGCTTCTGATCCCTGCCGCGGTCGCGGTGATGGTGTGGTTCGCGCTCGACGGGCGGGCCGTGTGGTTCGGTGCGGCCGCGGGTACGGCAGCGCTGGTGCGACTGGACCTGCTCGTGTTCGTTCTCGTCATCGCGACCCTGTCGCCGGCGATTCGCGGCCAGGTGAGTCGGGCCCTCGCCGGCTTCGCCGCGATCGCCGGGCCGTGGTACCTGTTCAGCTGGCTCGTCCTCGGCTCGGCCCTGCCCGATACCTTCCTGATCAAGCAGGGCCAGGCTTCCGACGTGGGCGGGTTCAACTACCTCACCGGCCCGATCATGTACTTCGAGTCCAGCCTATGGCGGACCGTCGCCGCTTTCGGGCCCGCGGCACTCGGATTCGTCCTGCTTCTCCTCGCGCTCTTCTCGTACGCCCGCTACCGGAAGCGACCTGCGCCCTTGCCAGGGGCGATCCTCGCGCTCGGGCTGTCCGGCGCCCTGTACTACATCGCCTACGTCGTCCTCGACACCGTGCCGTACCACTGGTACTACGTGGCGCCCGCAACGACGCTGGCGATGTTCGCCGTCCTCGCCGCCGGCACTTACTGGACGGCCGCTCGCGACACCACGGACCGCGCCGCCGTCGGTGCACTCGCCGGTCTGCTCGCCGTGCTGGGCGCCGGCGCAGTGTATTTCGACGTCGAGGGCGGCCTCCCGTGGGAGGCACCACCCATTTTCGGCAACTGGGCGAGTGCGCAGGACTACGAGCGGGTCGGCCGTGCGGTCGGGGCACTCGTCGGGGACGCACCGGTCCGGTCTCCCGGTGAGATCGGCACGCTCGCGTACTTCTGCGAATGTGTCATCGTCGACGAGTTCTCCGACCGCGGGTTGGTGGTCGAGGACCGGTTGGTGCCGCGGCTCGCCGAGGCCTCCGAGCCGGCGCGAACGCTGCTGCGCGCCAACTACGCGTTTTTCGACTACCGGCTGGCGCCGGTAAACCCCGCCTTCGACCTCCGGTACGGGGAGGGCCGCGGTCCCGGCGGTCCGATGTCGTGGGAGGTGTTCTCCGCGGCCCGCGGAGTCGGCCACTTCACCCTGGTGCCGCTCACCGCCGGCTGAGGCGGCGGCGTGGAACGCCTTCGACGATTCGGCGCGGACCGTCCTCGAAGATCTCGTAGCCGGGGGTGAGGACGTGATCGGGATCGAAGGTGCGCTTGGCCTCACGGAGGCGGTCGAACGCAGGCCCGAAATGCCGGCGCCAGTCTTCGGGTGACATGGGGAACGCGCTGACCGGGTAGAGCGTGCCGCCGTTGCGTCGGACTCGTTCGTACACGGCCCGGTTGGATTCTACGAGCCGGTCGGCGTTGCCGCGGTCGGCGGTCGTCGGCACCCGGACGAAGTTGAACGCGAAGCACAACTCCTCCGCGGGTGTGCGCAGCAGCGGACTGGTGATCGCCCCGGTGCGGATCGGCGACAGGACGATCTGGCCGAGTGCGCCGAGGTCGTGTGCGGGGTCGATCCTGCCCAGCTCGTCGTCGACCACGTCCTCGACCCGGGAGTCACCGATGAACGTGGTGATCCAGGGATGCGGGTGGAACCACTGACCGTTGGCGCGCAACGCCGATTCCAGCCCGGCCAACCGGTCCAGGTAGTCGGGGTACGGAATTGTGCTCGGCTTCCGCCCGGCCGGATCGTCGGACAGGCCGGCGAGCAGGACGCCGTCGTCCGGTGGGCTCCCGGTGAAGAACTTCGCGACGTCCACCTGGAACGCCACTCCACCGGACGGTGCTACCGGAATCGCCCCCTGCACGGCACCGAAGCGGCCGTCGCGAACCAGGAGACGCTCGTCCCGCAGCATCGTCGCCAGGTCCGGGTAGGACAACACGAACCTGCGGACCTGCTGTGGCGCCTCGACGAGCGCGAGCGTCGCCTCGGTGATCACGGCCACCTGGCCGAGGCCCGCGCGCACCGCGTCGAACAGGTCCGGGTGGTGCTCCGCCGAACAGGTGATCGTCCGCCCCGCACCGGTCACCACGACCATCGAAAGGACGTTGTCGCTCTGGACGCCGTGCCGCCAGGTCGTGCCTCCGACGCCCCCGACGGCGAGTGTCCCGCCAACCGACAGCCCGAGGTAGTCGGTGAGCACGGTCGGGGTCTTTCCCTGCGGCAGCGTGGCGGCGAGCACCTCACTCCACGTCGCGCCCGCACCGACGACGATACGGTCGCCCCGGGCCCTGCCGACGAACCGCTGAGTCGACATGTCGGCCACGACACCGTTCGGGGCGGACGATCGTCCCCACACCGAGTGCCGCTGTCCCTGCGCGGCGAACGTGCGGCCCCGCTTCGCGGCCCAGCAGATCGTCGCGGCGACGTCGGCGGTGGAACCCGGCAGCAGAACGACGTCCGGCGACGTACCCACCAGGTGCCCGAAATCGTCGGCGGTGGCGTCGCGCGTCGCCTGGTCGAAGCGCAACTCGCCGTCCAAAGCCGGTGGCGGCACGTCCCTTTTCCGTGCGGCGGACACGCCGGTGGCTACCGCCGCAGCGTCGGCGACGGCGGCAGCGATCAACACGGTTCGACGAATGGAACGCATCAGGTTCTCCCCCGCTGAATTCTACGACCGGGCAGCCGGTGTCTGCCGACCGTCACGTGCTCGCCGGGTCCCTCGTCGTTTCGAGTCGCTGAAGCAGGGCGCGTGCTCCGTCGAGGAACAGTTCGAGTGCGTCGGGATATGCACTGCGGTCGGAGAGTCCGACGAGAAGTCCCGCGGTCGCAGCGATATGCGGGTGCGTCTCGGCCGGCAGTTGCGTGTAGGACGATCGCCACAGTTCCCGGTCGGACTCGCGGACGTCGTCGGGTAGCGCGAGTTCGGCGCCATCGAGTGCGGCGAACGCCAGCATCTGATCGACGAACGCCCGGTAGAGGCGGACGGCTGCACCGTCGGGAAAACCCGCCTCACGCAGTATTCCGAGAATCGTGTCGACGGCGGCTTGCTCGGACGCGCGGCCGCTGACCCTGCTGGCCGACAGGACTGCCGCCTGCGGGTGGTCCAGATATGCCGCATGTGAACGTATTCCGAGTGCGTACAGGTCCCGCCACCAGTCCCCGGTGGGTTCCCAGCCGTCGAACGACCGGCCGATCAGCTCGTCGGCGATCGCCAGAGTCAGGTCGTCGATGCCGTGGAAGTACCGGTACAGGGTGCTCGGGTCGGCACCCAGCGCAGCCCCGAGACGGCGGGCGGACAACCCTGCGCTGCCGTGATGCCGGAGCAATCGCAGCGCCGTCTCGATGATCGTCTGTTCCGAGAGAACGACGCCCTGCTTCGTCGGCCGGTGTCTCCTCCTGGGCGAGTCCGAGACCATCTGCTTCGCCAATTCCGGGCTCCTTCCCTCGCACCCTGCCTTATGCCAACACCGTTGACCATGTCGACATCGACAGTGTTGCATGTCACACGCAGGGAGCGAAAGCCCAGGCACCGGGCACGACACGTCTGGATCGGCGCGTGACATCGCACCCTCCCCACCCTTCGAGCGAAAGCGACGCAGATGGCAACAGTGAACGACGGCGCGGCCGGCGCACCCAGGGCGACGGCCTTCCGCAAATCCCTCGGTGTCATGGACGGCATTGCGATCGCCGCCTCGAGTACGGCGGCGACGACCAGCATCGGTGTCGGACTGGGAGTCGTCGCCACCGTGGTCGGGCTCCAGATGCCGGTGGTGCTGTTGCTGGCCTTCGTCCCCATCCTGGGAATTGCCAGCGGATATGCCCGGCTCAACCGGGTCGAACCCAATTGCGGCAACAGCTACGTATGGGTGGGCCGCAGCCTCAGTCCGTGGCTGGGCTTCCTCACCGGCTGGATGGCCATCGTCGCCGTCGTCGTGTTCATGGCCTACACCACCGCGATCGCCGGGTCGGCGATCCTGCAGCTCGGCGGCATGGCCGGCGTGCACAGTGTCGCCGGACTCCCGCTCGATCCCGATTCCACACTGCAGTCGACGCTGCTGGGCCTCACCGTTCTGGGAGCGGTGACGTTCACCGCCGTCCGCGGCGTCGCGGTCGCGGCACGGTTGCAGAAGTACCTCCTCGTCTTCGAGTACGTCGTGCTGATCGGTTTCTGCACGTACGGGCTGTTCGCCGGGAGCCAGCCGTTCTCGCTCTCCTGGTTCAACCCCTTCGAAATTCCGTCGTTCGCCGTGCTGGCGCAGGGCATGGTGATCGCCGTCTTCTTCTACTGGGGTTTCGAAGCGGCGTTCAGCGTGAGCGAGGAGGTGCGCGATCCGCGCGACGCGTCCCGCGCCGGTGTGATCACCGTCTTTCTGGTTCTCGGCTTGTTCCTGCTCGGAGCCGTGGCATTCCAGCGCGTCCTCACCCCCGCGGAACTCGCGGACAACGGGACCGTCGGACTCGCGTATCTCGGCGAGGCGCTCGCCGATCAGCCGCTGGCCGCGCTCCCCGTGGTGGCGTTGATGTTCTCCGTCGTCGCTTCACTCCAGGCCACTGTGATACCCAGTGCGCGTGGACTGTTCGCGATGGGCAGGGACCGCACCCTCGGCCCGGTGTGGACCCGGATCCACTCCCGTTACGGAACCCCCGCAGCCGGTACCGTGCTGCTCGGCGGCATCTCCGCCGTGGTCGCGCTGCTGGCCACGGTCATCCCCAAGCTGAGCGATCTTCTCGGGGCAGGCATCAGTTCGATCGGACTGGTGGTCGCACTCTGGTACGGCCTGACGGCACTCGCGGCCGCTGTGCGGTTCCGCGGACTCCTGCGGGAACATCCGTGGGAGGGACTGCGCGCGGTCGTGTTTCCCGCGCTCAGTGCCCTGGTGTTACTGGCGCTCGGCGGATATCTGGGCTGGATCTTCTACACCTCCGCCGATCACCTCGAAATCAGCGCGACCAACGGATGGTTTCAGCTGCTGTTCCCGGTCGTCGTCGTGATCTCGGGACTGATCGTGGCCGCGCACGCGAAATGGGTCCGCCGATCACCCTATTTCGTCACCGGCCGCGGAACCGACGCCGACGACGCGACCCTGCTCGCCGGAGATGCGCCCACAGAAGCCGCCGTCACCACCCGCTCCTGATCAGCCCACCGCCGCGTGCTCCGAATACCGACGAAAAGCACTTCCCGACAGGAGATTCTCGATGTCAGCACTACCCGCAGATCTGGTCTTCACCGGCGGATCGATTGCCACCCTCGATCCGGCCCGCCGCCGAGCCACGACGGTCGCCGTCACCGGGGGCCGGATATCGGCCGTCGGCCACGACGAGGTCCGGGAGCTGATCGGCGCCCGCACCGAGGTCGTCGACCTCACCGGCAGGCTGCTGCTGCCCGGCTTTCAGGACGCGCACATCCATCCTGTGGTGGCGGGCCTCGAGCATGCCCGCTGCAACCTCACCGGCACGAGCGATGCCGATTCCACCCTCGCTGCCGTCCGCAGCTATGCCGACGCTAACCCGGAGTTGCCGTGGATCGTGGGCGGCGGGTGGTCGATGGAGGCGTTCGACGGGGGCACACCCACCGCGCAACTCCTCGACACCGTGGTGCGGGACCGGCCGGTGTTCCTGCCCAATCGCGACCACCACGGCGCGTGGGTGAACACAAGGGCCCTGGAAATCGCCGCAATCACACGTGAGACTCCCGATCCCGTCGGCGGACGCATCGAACGCGACGCCGACGGCGAGCCGACCGGCATGCTCCAGGAGTCCGCGATGGACCTGGTCGGCCGCCACACCCCGCAGCACACCCCCGACGACCGGCTCGAGGCACTGCTCCACGCCCAGCAGTACCTGCATTCGCTCGGCATCACCGCCTGGCAGGACGCGCTGCTCGGTGACACCTCCGGAATCTCCGACGTCTCGGACGCCTACCTGACCGCGGCCGGCGACGGGTCCCTCACCGCTCGCGTGGCGGGCGCACTGTGGTGGGATCGCGACAAGGGCGCCGAGCAGATCCCCGACCTGCTCCGGAGGCGTTCCCGTCTCCGCGTCGGGAGGATGCGGGCCGACACCGTGAAAATCATGCTCGACGGTGTCGCCGAATCCCGCACCGCGGCGATGATCTCTCCGTATCTGGATGGATGTGGCTGCGCGACCACACATTCCGGCACCAGCTTCGTGGACCCGGACGAACTGCAGGGCTACGTCACCGAGCTCGACGCCCTCGGATTTCAGGTGCATTTCCATGCGCTCGGCGACCGGGCCGTACGGGACGCGCTGGACGCGGTCGAGGCCGCCCGGACTGCGAACGGATTCCGCGACACCCGCCCTCACCTCGCCCACCTGCAGGTCGTGGACCCCGAGGACATCCCCCGGTTCCGCGCGCTCGGTGTCACCGCCAACATGCAACCGCTGTGGGCCGCCCACGAACCGCAGATGGACGAGCTCACGATCCCGTTCCTCGGCGACGAACGCACCCGACGGCAGTACCCCTTCGGTTCCCTGCTGCGCTCGGGTGCAACGCTGGCGGCCGGCAGCGACTGGCCGGTCAGCAGTGCCGACCCCATCCATGGAATCCATGTCGCGGTCAATCGTGTACTACCGGGTCGAGACGGTCAGGGGCGTCCGGTGTTCCTACCGGACCAGCGGATCGACCTCACGTCCGCACTCACCGCCTACACCGCCGGGTCCGCGTATGTGAATCACCTCGACGACACGGGGAGCATCGAGGTGGGCAAGCTCGCCGACCTGGTGATCCTCGACCGGGATCCGTTCACCGGACCCGCCGAGCTGATTGCGGAGACCCGGGCAGTCCTCACCTACGTGGGTGGCGACCGCGTCTACGCGGCACCGTGCGCCTGACGTCCCTTGCAGGCGGCACCCCCTGCGGATGCCGATCGGCCGACCCTCGTGGCGCCGATCGGCATTCGCGACCACACTGGAGGTGTCCCGCCGAAGTCAGGAGACAGTGATGGGCGACAACAGGCCGTTCGGGTTCGACCCCGACGATCTCGACCGCGTGATCCGTGAGGCCGGCGAGGAGTTGCAGGGCGTCAAGGACCGGATCGTCAGGTTCCTGGACCAGGCGGATTCACAGATCCCGTGGACGGGTGTGTTCGCGGACTTCGCCCGGTCGCCGCGCGCCGCGTCGAAGCCGGAAACGACCGGGGAGACCGGCGACGGCGTGTGGGCGATCTACACCGTCGACGGAGAGGGCGTCGCCCGCGTCGAGCAGGTGTATGCCACCGAACTCGATGCCCTCCGCGCGCACAAGCACAACACCGATCCCCACCGTTCGGTGCGGTTCCTCCCTTACGGCGTCACCGTCAGCGTCCTCGACCAGCAGGAGGAGTCGACGCCCCGGGAAACGGAATGACTTCTCGGTAGCCAGACCTCCCACGCGGCGACAAACGCGCCGACTCCCCGCGTCCACGAGCCTCTCGAGGGTGTCCCGATCAGCGCCCCGGAATGACGATCGTCACCGGACTACTGGCATGGACCGGGCGACTGCGCACCGGTCGGGTGCGGCTCAGCCTCGGTGTGTACCACGGGGCTGCGCGGTGCGTCGTTGCGCCAGGACGACTAGTAGCCGACCGACGGCAGCCACGCGCCCTGGGGCTCGTTGTAGAGCCCGATCGTCATCAGCGTCGATTGCTGGACGATCTTCAGTCCAGCATCGAAGCACCAGGCCATGAGGCGCTTATTGCGTGACGGCACGAGGAACCCGAGGCCGGTGAACTCCTCGGCAGCGGCGAGCAGCGCGATGACGTCGTCGTCGGCCTTGCCGACCGCATGGCAGGTGTAGCCGAAGCCCGTCGCATAGCCAGTGATCCGGCCACCACGCTCGACCACCCGGGCGGTGCCGACATTGACCCAGAACTGCAGCTCGCCGTGGCGGTCGTGGCCGTGCACCTGCCGGCAGATCTCGTCGCAGGCAGCGATATCGTCCGGTGTCGCCGGCCGCACGACTGCGCCGGGAATCGCGGACCCGCCTGGCGTTCCCTGGAAGACGGTCAACAGCTCACGCACAGCGAAGCCGAGCTTGGCGTACAGGGAGAAAGACCGGTAGTTGTACGCCGTCTGTACCAACCGAATGCCAGCGACGTCACGCTCCTCCGATCGCTGAAGCAGTGCATTCATCAATGCACGACCCGCCCCCGCGTCCGGCGCCGCCGGATCAACGGCGACGGGACCTATGCCGACGACCTTGCCGCGCTCGTCCTGTAACGCGCTGCCGACGATGTGGCCGTCGCGCTCGGCAACCAGACCGTATATGCCATCGGTGGCCAGCATTGCCTTGATCTGGAAGTCTGCGAATTCGGGCGTGCCTGCTTCGATCGGAAAGTGATGGCGCGTGGCGAGCGCCTCGAAAGCGTCGAACATGATGCGCCCACATATCCGGGCATCGTCCGGCGTCACCTCGCGGATCTGCAGCGTGGTCATTCTCCTATTGTCGCGCTTGCGCAGCCGACGGTTGTCCCAAAGCGGATGGCGTTACGATTTGTCGGGCCTCAGGGCACGGTCTGGAGAGTCGATGAGCATCCGAATACCGTCTATTACACAGGAGGATGAACCGGGGAACACGTTTTTGCCGGTTCGCGACAGAATCGACGAAGACCTGCGCACCCACCCAGCGGGCGCCGTACTGACGCACGTTCAGATCCCGGCCGACACGACCCAGCGCGTTGACCCACGCAACTTAGGTGGTCGTCAACACTTGCTCACCGCGAGGGTTTCCAAACGGACCGCCAGTAGGCCAGATTCCATTGCCGCTCGCCGAGGCGTGGCCAGACCACGATGCAATCGGTCAACGACCCGTTGGCCAATTGCCCTGGGGCCACGTGATCGAGTAGCTCGAGAAGCTCGATGACGCCGAGTTGCGCGATTGGTACAGCGCCAAGGACATCGCCCATGGCTGGAGTCGTCCCGTACTGGCTCACCAGATCAAGACCCAGCTGCACCTCCGAGAGGGTGCGGCCCCGTCCAACTTCCCGCACGCCCTGGAGCGCACCGATTCCGAACTCGCTCAGCAGATCACCAAGGATCCGTTCACGCTCGAGTTCCTCGCCATCGACGGGGACGCCTCCGAGCGACAGCTCGAGGATCGGCTGGTCGAGCGCATCATCGACACCCTTCGCGAGTTCGGCCCCGGGTTCGCGTTCGTTGGCCGTCAGGTCCACTGTTCTTTCACGTCGACCAACTCCGGTACGTGGTCATCGAACTCAAGACCACGAAATTCGATCCGCGCGACGCCGGCCAGCTCGGTTTCTATGTCGCCCTCGTCGAGGACCAGCCCACGGGCGGAATGCTCCTGGTCGCGGACAAGAACGAGTCCGTCGTCCGGTACGCGCTAGCGGGCACCACCCAGCCGATCGCCGTCTCCCGCTACGATCTCTCGCCCGCCGAGCAGGCCGCGCTTCCCGCCGAGGACGCCCTCACGCGTGCGGTCGCCCTCGAGCTCGGCGACCACACCCCGGAGTAGGACGAGCCGAAGTTACCGACCTGAGCACCAGCAGTTGGATTCGGCTCGGCATTAGGCTTCTCGTCATGACTGAGCCTCCATCACATCCCGGGTCGACCGGCGATTCGGTCACGCATGCACTCAGGGAGGACATCCTCGCTGGACGGTTGTCCGCCGGGGAGCGCCTGATCGAGGATGCGCTCGCCAAGCAATACGGAGTGTCACGAATCCCGGTTCGCGAGGCATTGACACGCCTACAGTCCGAGGGATTCGTCAACATCGTCAGAAACAAGGGTGCAACCGTATCCGACGCCATGCTCAAGGGCGGCCGAGAATTGTTGGAGATTCGACGAGGCCTGGAGACCTTGTCCGCGCAGCTCGCCGCCCAGAACCATGGGGGTTCCGTGATGCGTGAATTGACCGCGATTGCCGACGGCGAAGCCATCGAAGATGACCACACACCGTTCCACGAACTGGTGGCCGAAGCGTCCGGAAATCAGCAACTGGTCGAGATGCTCAAGTCGATAAACCTTCGAGTGCAGTGGGGATTGGGACACAATCCCGAAGCCTCGTCCGGAGACCACCGCATCCTCGCAATGGCCATCGTGAAGGGGTCTGCCACCCAGGCCGGATACCTCATGGACGAGCACCTTCGCCGCGACGAACGCTACTTCGCAGAGAAGTTCGATCACGATCAAACGGGAGCTTGACGCCGCCAACAGACCTGATTGTATACCGATTCGGGTGTGTTTTCAG
Organism: Rhodococcus sp. T7; assembly: GCF_009872365.1. NCBI lineage: Bacteria > Bacillati > Actinomycetota > Actinomycetes > Mycobacteriales > Nocardiaceae > Rhodococcus > Rhodococcus sp. T7. The sequence continues at coordinate 7,932 of NZ_WXYH01000011.1, read as the reverse complement.
GAAGGTAACGAAAACGCCCAGCTGAGAAACGGTGACGTAACAGATTTCGTATACAAATTGGTGCAGCGCGGTTGGAGTCAGGGACGACTTGCGATCGGCTCGCCGACAGAATTGCTGCCGGTGCCATAACTCAGCACCCGGAGCCCACCATGTCCCAGAACCAGAACGACACACTCTCCTCTGAACCAGACAAGACAGCTGTTACCGCTGCAGCCCCGGATCCCAGCTCTACACCCGGACTCACAGCAGCATTGGACCGCATCGGCTTCGGTCGCGTGCAGGCCGCATTGATCCTCCTTTTGATGGCCGGCCTGTTCTTCGATTCCCTGGAGCAGAACTCGACGGGCGCCATGGGCACGCTTCTCAAAGAGTCCTTCGGCATCGGCAACACCGAGCTGACCATGATCAACACCGCCACCGTGATAGGCGGGTTGGTCGGCCGCATCGTCGGCGGCTATATCGCGGACCGCTGGGGGCGCCGAGCCGCACTCAGCCTGAACTTACTGGTCTACACCCTCGGCGGCCTCATCAGCGCGATGTCGGTGAGCTACGAAATGCTCCTGGCCAGCCGCTTCATCGTCGGCATCGGCTTGGGCGGCGAATTCACCGTCGGCCTGGCCATCTTGGCGGAGATCGTCGCCACCCGACACCGCGGATCACTACTGGCCACGCTGAACATCTCTTCCGGGGGAATCGGCAACATCGCATCGTTCGGCTTCTTCTGGCTCGTCCTCGGCCCGCTCAACGAAACACTCGGAGGCAATGACAGCGCATGGCGCTGGACTTACGTCCTCCTCGCCCTCCCTGCCGTACTCGTGGTGTTCTTCCGCCGATACCTGCCCGAATCCCCCCGATTCCTACTCTCCAAGGGACGGGTCCTCGACGCCAACAAGAGCCTCACCCGGCTGGCCGGCGGCAGCATCGCCGGACTGCGAAACCCCGGCCCCACACAGCAATTCGTCACCGTTGCCGATATCCCACTCCAGACCAAGAGTAGCTACGCCGAGGTGTTCAAGGGCCAAAACCTGCGGCGCACAGCGGCAATCGGAGCAGCGTCCTGGATGTCGTTCGGTGCACAGGTTACCCTGCTGTTCCTGATGCCGATCCTGCTGGTCTCACGCGGCTACTCCCTGTCCGACTCGCTGGCGTTCACCATGATCATGAACATCGGCTCGCTGTTCGGCGCTTGCGCCGCCTCGTACCTCGCCGGCAAAGCGCCCCGAAAGCTCACCGTGACCGTCGCCGCCGTCCTGGGCTGCATCTCGGCCGTCTGCTTCGCCTCGTTCGCCAACACCACAGCTCTGATCCTGTTGCTGGGAATGATCTTTCAGTTCTTCACCATGATGCTCAACACCATGCTCTCCGTCTGGTCACCCGAGCTGTTTCCGACATCGGTGCGCGCCATGGGCACCTCGGTCGTCAACGGCATCGGCAACGTAGCGGGGGCAGTCATGCCGTTCGCCGCACTGTTCTTCTTCGACCGCTTCGGGGTTCCCGGCGTCTTCTCCATGATCGCAGTCATGTACGCCCTGCTCGTGGTCGCAGCGCGCTTCGGCCCCGAAACGCTGGGCAAGTCCTTGGAAACCGTCACCGAAAAACCGGTCTTCGCTGCAACCGCAGCCTGACCACCACCCCGAAAGGAACTGGCATGTTGCACCTCGACATCTCCGCCACCGCACACGGACCGAACTACCTGCCCCAGTACTACGCCGAACAAGAAGGCTTGTTCGCCGCACGCGACATCGTTGTCAACGACACAGCATGCGATCCGTGGACCGGCGTCCTCGACGACCTCGACAGCGGCGCCGCCGACATCGCACTCGGCGGATTGTGGGTTCCTGGAATGTATGCACAAGGGCCACGCGATCTCACGGTGTTCGCACAAGTCAATCACCAGTTCCCCAAGGCGCTGGTCACTCGAAAGCAGTACCCGGACTTCACCTGGTCCGACCTCGAAGGCGCCACGGTACTGGCACCCGGAATCGGAGGCAGCGCCCCCTACGCCTTCACCTCGGGATTGATCCGAGAGTCCGGCGTCGACCCTTCCTCGATCACCTTCCTACGCGATCTGTCGACGCCGATGTTCGTCGAACTGTTCGACGCGGGGCTGGGCGACGCGATCATCCTCGACATGACAACTGCGGAAGCCCTGCAGCACAGGGCATCCGGGCACATCGCCATCGACTACACCGTCGCGGGCGGCCTCGGACCCAACAGCGTCTACTACTGCCGCACCGACCGCTTCGCCGAGCTCAGCGACCGGCTCTTCGTGTTCGTATCAGCGTTGCAGGAGTCTATGCAGCTACTCAAATCGGCGACCTCGGAGGACCTGGCCCCCCTCCTCGCCGCTCACTGGCCGACAATTCCGGCGGCGGTCCTGGCGAAGTCGTGCGACACGATGCTGCACTCGCGTACGTGGGACACCGTATGCATCGACGCCGATGCAACCAACCGGTGGATGCGAATTCTGCATGAGGAGAAGATGGTCCGAACGGCACCTACGTTCGAGCAACTGGTCGACACCAGTATCGTCGATCAACTCTCCCCCATCGCCAGTTCAAAGAGCCTGCAATGACTCTCGTGCTGACGCACTCGGACATCCTTTCGGTCCTGGATCGACACGAAGTACGCAAAGCCGTCGAGCAGGCGCACGCGGGTCTCGCGACGGGTGAGCGTGCCAACCCAGCTCCCTCTGCCATCGCGTTACCCGAATCCGGCACCGCGCTCCCGATGGCTACCGGTGGGCGCGGGATGGTGGCGGTGAAACTTCTGTGCGATGTACCTGCGAACCGCGACCGAGGGCTGCCGACCCAGCGCTCGACGATCATGGTGTCCTCCGCCATCACCGGTGAGTCCCTTGCCATCCTCGATGGGCGGGCGATCACTGCGATCCGTACCGCCGCCGCGAGTGCGGTTGCCACCGACCATCTCGCGAGGCAGTCCGCCTCGATACTCGGGATGATCGGCGCCGGCAACTTGGCGGTCGAGCATGCATTCGCAATCGCCGCCGTTCGGGACATCACACGGATCGCGGTCTGGTCACGCAGCGCCGCGACGATCGACAGCTTCCGCTCTGCAACAGCAACTCTCGGTATCCCGGTCGAATCGGCGGGATCCCCGGAAGATGCCCTGGCGGTCTCCGACATCGTGTGCACGCTCACTCCGTCCCGGCAGCCCATCGTGCGTGGTGTGTCATTCAGACCGGGACAACATGTCAATGCAGTCGGTGCACCGCCCCGCGCCGATCACCGGGAAGTCGACGGCATCGGCATGCAACGAGCAAAGGTAGTCGTCGATAGCTTCCCGACGTCAATGGCCAAATCGGGGGGCGTGCTCCTCGCGATCTCCGAAGGTTTCATCACCGAAGACGATGCACGAACCGAGTTGGGTGATGTCATCGTCGGCAAGGCTGCAGGCCGCACGTCCGATGCCGACATCACGTTGTACGAATCGGTCGGCATCGGACTCCAAGACCTCGCCGCAGCCGAGCTCGTCATCGAACACGCCACTGCACGAGGCATCGGCACATCGATCAACCTCAGCGAGTGAACAAGTCCGCATAGGTCGGGGAGACGTCGACATCGCCGAGGTCTGCCCGACTGGCATTTACGTGCTCTATCTTCTGTGTGGGACGAACGCCGGTCACCTCGCCGACTCTAGTTCGATCACGAGTGGGATGCCGGTGTCGAACCAATGGCTGTGGAGGTGTCATGCCCAGATGACAGGCTGAGAGGTCCGTGCACATCGCGGACAGGTCAGCGATCGTCTACCGACCTGTGCGGCGTGAACGATCCGCGGGCCAGGGGCCACCCCGGAGCGGCCGGTCGGCGAGCGTGCGTTTCTCGTTGTCGCGGAACCGTGGTTCGTAGTGGTGAAAGAACATCTTGCCGACCAGGTCGCGTCGACTGCGGACGCCGGTCTTGTCGAAGATGCTCTCGAGATGTTTTTGCACGGTGTACGCAGATACGGAGAGCGCGGCCGAGATCTGCGAGGTCGACGCCCCCTGCAACACCATCGTGGTGACTTCCCTCTCGCGCTCGGTCAGCCCGTAGGCCGACATCAGCAGGGGGTAGAGCCGGCTGGGGTGCGCGGGCTCGACGATCACGGCGATCCGCTGGCGGCCGGTCGACGCCAGGCACGCACCGTGCAGCACCAGCCACGCTCCGGAGCGGGAGAGCACCCGTGAGAGCGCGACCTCGCCGACGTGATCGCGATCTTCCGCGGAACGCAGCACTCGGGCGGCGAGGGCGATCACGGCGGCCGGCAACTCGCCGCGATCCCAGTTCCCGCCGGGAAGATCCGCCATCCATCGGTCGACACCCGGGGTCGCCGATTCGACGTCCCAATTGTGGTCGAGGACGAGCAGGCCCGGCGAATCGGAATACTCCGGCTCCTCGGCCTGCCCGTACAGCAACGCTCGTCGGGCGCCGCCGGCGAGGATCGGCGAAATCTCACGAAGGAAGGACTTCTCCGTGTCGGTGAACCGGGGCATGCCCTCGTCCCGGTAGAGCGACAGCGCTCCCCAGGTCTCGCCGGAGCGGGTGCGCAGTCGGACGATCAACTCCTGATCGCCACCGAGTGTGCGGTTCCGGCGCCAGCGCGGGCTACGCGACGGATCCCCCTCGGCTGCGTCGTGCAGCGTGGAAATACCTGTGGCCGAACGCATCACGCCGGGTACCGACTGGACATCGTCCTCGTAGTACTCGGCGGCCAGCCACTCATTGGGGAACTCGTCCATGCCGAAGTGATAGTGACTGGTCATCAACAACGACAACGGGTCGACGGTGAACCAGCACGGCGTCCAGTAGTACGGGACCACCCCGGCCACGACCTCCGACGCGTCACGCCACAACGCGACGAGGCCGCGCGGTACGGCGCACACTCGTGCGATCTTGTCGGCCGCGCACTGCACGGAATCCGTGCTCACCCGTCCATCCTAGGAGCCCGGATCGACCGCCGGAAATACCAGAAATCTGGAATGGTGCCCCCTCCGTGCCGGGCCTAGCGTCGGGGACATGTCCAAGTCCGAGACCGCAAAGGTGCGGCTGAGTCCCCCGCCTCCCCCATTGATGGTGCTGGTCGATCCGTTGCTGATCTTCACCGAGCGGCCCTGGCGGTTCAACTTCGCCGGCGGCGCACCCGTGATGGTCACCCACCGCGACCGGGTTCGCCGAGGGCGCCCTGTTGCTCGAGGCCACCCCGCCGGGGCCGGCTCCCCATTCCGTGCCGCTCTCGACGACAGGGCCTCACCGTTCGAACTCGGCCTGAAGGTTCCCCGGGGATACGTCCCTTTCGAAGCCGAGCCGGCCGAGATCGCCCGGTCTCTGATCCGCGTCGACAACGACGGTCAAGGAGAGTTCCCATGCGTATCAACAGAATAAGTCCCGACATCGCGGTCCTCAGCGACGAACTGGAAGTGCCCGGCATCGGACACCTCCCGGTGAACGCCTACGTCCTCCAAGCCGCCGAACCGGTGGTCGTCGACACCGGACTGAGTCTGCCTGACCGCGGGTTCCTGGACGCACTCGGATCGGTGGTCGACCCCGCCGACGTCGAATGGGTATGGCTGACCCATCCGGACCGCGATCACACCGGCTCGCTCTTCGACCTGCTCGACCAGGCGCCCCACGCGCGGCTGATCACCACCTTCGCCGGTGTCGGCATCATGTCGTGCGAACGGTCCGTCCCGTTGGACCGCATGTACCTGCTCAACCCGGGGCAGTCCCTCGATGTCGGAGACCGACTGCTGACCGCGCTGCGTCCGCCGCTGTTCGACAATCCGAGCACGGTCGGTTGCTTCGACAACCACAGCGGATCGTACTTCTCGTCCGACTGCTTCGGGGCCCCGATGGAGACCGCGGAGCTCGCCACCGCCGACGACATCGGCTACTGCCTGCCGAGCGCCGTACGCGCCGCCCAGCACCTGTGGGCCACCGTGGACAGCCCCTGGGTGCACACGGTGGACCAGGAGAAATTCATGGCCACCGTGTCGGCCTTGAGCTCTCTCGAACCGCGACGCCTCCTCAGCACTCACCTTCCACCGGCGGACGGCCGCACTGCGGAGTATCTCGACATGCTCGCCGCCGCCCCGCAAGCCGATGCCTTCGTCGGACCCGACCAGGCCGCGCTCGAGCAGATGCTGGCCAGCTTCGAACCGGCACGCTGAGAGTCCTGAGGGGTGGAGCACGACCTTGGTCCAGCTGTCCGCTCAGGGATCCTTCAGCGGCATGCCCTATGGGAAGGATCTGCTGGACCTGCCGTGGGAACTGTCCCAACGGGGCACCACGTCAGTGACCTGGGACATCGAGCCCGTCCCCTACCACGCCGGCGACGCGCGGGCGTGCGCCGACTACGCCGTGACCCAAACCCGTCCCGGCTCAATCATCCTCATGCACCCGTTCTGCGAGGCCGAATGCGCCGCGGATCGGGAAGCGCTGCCGCAGATCATCGACCGCCTCCGCGCCGACGGCTACCGGTTCATCACCGTCAGCGAACTGCTGGCCATGCGGCCGTGATCGCTCAGCCCTGACGGCCTCGAACGCGGGTCCGGACCACGTCGATCACGGCGAGCACAGGAGCGGTCCTGCCGCTCCCGACTACTCAAATTTCGTGCGGGACAACGAAAGGACGCTGTTGTAGTCAGCCGATGCGGACCTTCAGGTTGCGGACTTACGCGTTCCGGATATCGAGACCGAACCCCCAAGCAATTCGCCAACACGGGTTATGAGACAGCCTCTTACCCGAACCATTCCGGCATCACGCGATGACACAAACTTCTCGACAAGACCGGTTGGTTTCATCCGAGCGCGTATCCCGTCGAGGGGAACTCCGATTTGCACGGGTGACATTTGGATCAGCACCCAGAAGATGAGTCCGGCGCCGTGTGTCATCGTTGCCGACCACAACGAGCTGGCGTAGTGGGCCAGACCTATGTAGAGAGCGCCTCGACTCCGACCAGGTGGGCAACATCTGCCGCTCGTCAACGAACATCTTCGCCCGCGCGGGGTGTGCGACAACTGCTGAGCCTCGCCAGCCGGCGGCCACCGGTGGAATAATCCAACCAGGAGGATCGTCCACCCCGACGAAGCGATGCCCTTGCAAAAACGTCGACCCCGGCCCAGGGCCTCAGGACCGCCCGAGTGCGCCGGGGTCGGCCCACAGACGACGGGTGTGGTCGTGGGGTCACCGACTGCGTTCGAACCGACACCGCGAACCCACAATGGACGTGGAGGGCTCCGATTTCTAGTCTCACTCCACTGACATGCGGTAACAAATCGGAGCCCGTCGCCGACAAACCAGATGACGTAGCCAACGATGACGGGCCCGAACAACGGGCGCTGGACTCGGAAGAGAGCAGGCAGGTGAACGAACTGCTGAGCACGCTGCCGGAGAAGCACCGGCAGATCTTGACCCTCCGGCTCGTGGTCGATATGTCAGCGGAGGAGACGGCCGCGGCCGTGGGTAATACACGGGAGTTGTTCGCTCGACACGAAGCCATCGCAAGTGACGAGGGCAGGTGAGAGGTTTGGCTAGGAGCACCAATCGCAACGGCAATCCCGATGCCGACCTCCCAGACGACGACGCACCCGTGGACCTCGCGGCAGTGCGCCGCGACGATGCGCTGATCGACGCGATCGCCGGTGGCGGTCCCGGCGCAACGGATTCGCCGGAACAGGACCAGCTCGCGCTTCTGCTGACCAATTGGCGTGCCGACATCGTGTCGACGCCGATGCCGACCGGACCGCTGCTCGACGACGTGATCGCGGCGATCGACGCCTCCGACACGCGTTCGGCACGCAGCGCCGCCCGCGACAAGCTCCGCCTGTTGCGACCCATCGCAGGCGCTGCCGCCGCGATCGCGGTTCTCATGGGCGGTGCCACCATCTTCTCGTACAACGCCGAACCCGGCGATCCGCTGTGGAGCGTCAAGTC
>NZ_WXYH01000109.1:0-7487 GCF_009872365.1 Rhodococcus sp. T7 | reverse complement strand
TGCACCGCACCAAGCCCGGACGCTCGCTGAAGTGGGGACTGATCGGTGCGGCCGCCGTCCTCACCGTTCCCCTGCTGGCCGCGTGCGGGTCGTCCGAAGACGGCATCGTCCTCAGCTTCTACACCGCCGCCGACGGTGCCGAGCAGTACGCGGAGGCCGCGGCCAACTGCACGGCCGCGGCCGGCGGCCGGTACTCCATCGAGCAACGCACGCTGCCGAAGGGCGCGGACGATCAACGCCTCCAGCTGGCCCGCCGGCTCACCGGCAACGACACGTCGCTCGACATCATGACGCTCGACGTGGTGTGGACGGCCGAGTTCGCCGAGGCGGGGTGGGCGCTACCGCTCCCACCCGGCATCGCCGCCGAGGGCACCGAGGGCACGCTCGAAGGCCCCCTCGAATCGGCCAAGTGGCAGGACCAGCTGTACGCTGCACCGCTGAATACCAACACCCAGTTGCTCTGGTATCGCAAGGACCTCATGCCGGACGGGCAGCCGCCGCAGACGTGGGATCAGATGATCGACATCGCGGAAGGCCTCGCCGCGGAGGGCCGCCCCAGCTGGATCGGGGTGCAGGGCAAGCAGTACGAGGGCCTGATGGTGTGGTTCAACACTCTGCTCGCGAGTGCGGGCGGGTCCGTCGTCGCCGACGACGGGACCACCGTGACGGTCGCGGACGGTGACGCCGCCCTGCAGGCGCTCGAGGTCATGAAGCGGGTCGCCACCGCGAAGGGTGCCGACCCGTCGGTTTCCCAGGGCGACGAGGCGTCGTCGCGGCTCGGGATGGAGAGCGGAAAGGCTGCTTTCGAGGTCAATTGGCCGTTCGTGTTGCCGGGCATGATCGAGAACGCAGAGAAGGGGGACCTCCCGTTCATCGACGACAAGGGCAACCCGACGTCCGTGGACACGGGTAACACGGTGCTCACGGTCGACGGTCAGCAGAATTTCCTGCCTGCGCCGTACCCGTCGGTGATCCCCGGCAGGCCCGCAGAGGTGACGATCGGCGGATTCAACGTCGCGGTCGCGAAGACGAGTCAGCACCCGGATCTGGCGTTCGAGGCGGTGTCGTGCCTGCGGAACGAGGAGAACCAGCGCAACAATGCCGTCAAGGGCGGTGTGCCGCCGACGCTGGCGAATCTGTACGACGATCCAGCGTTCCAGGAGGCGTACCCCGCGTGGCGTGAGGTGCGGGAGAGCCTCGACACCGCGTCCGTCCGCCCGGTGTCACCGGCGTACCAGAGCATTTCGACCCTGATCACCGCCACGCTGAATCCGGTCGGTGACATCGACCCGCCGCGGACCGTCGACGAACTCGCCGAACAGGTTCGCAAGGCGGTCAACTCGGAAGGGCTGATCCCGTGACGACCGAAACCGTGCAGGCGGACCGCGCCGAGGAGCCGAAAGCCGCGGCCAAGGGCCAGATCTCGGAGGGGAAGCGGGCCGAACGCCGGCTGGGGCTGTGGTTGGTGGCCCCCGCCGCGATCCTCATGATCGCGGTGACGGCCTATCCCGTCGTGTACGCGGTGTGGTTGAGCCTGCAGCGCTACGACCTCCGGTTCCCCGACGAACGCAAGTTCGTCGGCCTCGCCAACTACGTGTCGGTGCTGACGGACGGGTACTGGTGGCAGGCGTTCTGGGTGACGGTGGGCATCACCGTCGTGTCGGTGGTGATCGAGTTCGTCCTGGGCCTGATCCTGGCGCTCGTGATGCACCGGACGCTGGTCGGGAAGGGTCTCGTCCGGACGGTGGTGCTGATTCCGTACGGCATCGTCACCGTCGCCGCCGCGTACAGCTGGTACTACGCGTGGACGCCGGGAACCGGGTATCTCGCAAATCTGCTGCCCGACGGAAGCGCCCCGCTGACGGAGCAGATCCCGTCGCTCGCGATCATCGTGCTCGCCGAGGTGTGGAAGACGACGCCGTTCATGGCGCTGCTGCTGCTCGCCGGGCTCGCTCTCGTTCCCGACGACCTCCTCAAGGCCGCGCAGGTCGACGGCGCCGGGGCATGGACGCGGCTGGTGCGGATCATCCTGCCGCTGATGAAACCCGCGATCCTCGTGGCGCTGCTGTTCCGCACCCTCGACGCGTTCCGGATCTTCGACAACATCTACGTTCTCACCAAGGGCGCCAACGACACCGGGTCACTGTCGATCCTCGGCTACGACAACCTGTTCAAGGCATTCAACCTCGGTATCGGCTCGGCGATCAGCGTCCTCATCTTCCTGTGCGTCGCGCTGCTCGCATTCGTGTTCATCAAGCTCTTCGGCGCGTCGGCTCCCGGGTCCGACACGGAAGGAAACCGATAACCATGGCCGTCGTCGACACCCCTCGCCGAAAGTTCAGCTGGTCCGTGGTCAACCTGCTGGTCCTGCTGTACGCGCTGGTCCCGGTGCTGTGGATCGCCAGTCTGTCGTTCAAACCCGCGGGAACGATCAAGGACGGCAAGTTCATTCCGCAGAAGTGGACCCTCGACAACTACCGCGGCATCTTCGAGACCAACGCGTTCACCAGCGCGTTGATCAACTCCATCGGCATCGGTCTCATCTCCACGGTGATCGCCGTCGTCATCGGCACCATGGCTGCCTACGCCATTGCCCGCCTCGACTTCCCTGGCAAGAAACTGCTGGTCGGGGTGGCGCTGCTGATCGCAATGTTCCCCCAGATCTCCCTCGTGAGCCCCCTGTTCGACATCGAGCGCAGGCTCGGGCTGTTCGACACCTGGGCCGGCCTGATCCTGCCGTACATCACGTTCGCGCTCCCGCTGGCCATCTACACGCTGTCGGCCTTCTTCAAGGAGATCCCGTGGGAGTTGGAGAAGGCGGCCAAGATGGACGGCGCCACCCCGGCGCAGGCGTTCCGGAAGGTGGTGGCACCGCTGGCGGCGCCGGGCATCGTGACCGCCGCGATCCTGGTGTTCATCTTCTGCTGGAACGATCTGCTGTTCGCGATCTCGCTGACCTCGACGGAACGGTCCATCACCGCGCCCGCCGCGATCGCGAACTTCACCGGCGCCTCCCAGTTCGAGGAGCCGACCGGTTCGATCGCCGCAGCCGCGATGGTGATCACGATCCCGATCATCATCTTCGTGCTGTTCTTCCAACGACGCATCGTGGCCGGCCTGACGTCCGGCGCCGTGAAGGGATAAGTGCTGTGGCCGAAATCGTGCTCGACAAGGTGACGAAGTTGTACCCGGATGGCGCCAAGGCGGTGAGCGACGTCGACATCACGATCGCCGACGGCGAATTCATCATCCTGGTCGGACCGTCCGGTTGCGGAAAGTCGACCACTCTCAACATGATCGCCGGGCTGGAGGACATCTCGTCCGGTGAGCTGCGGATCGCGGGGGAGCGGGTCAACGAGAAGGCGCCGAAGGACCGCGACATCGCCATGGTGTTCCAGTCGTACGCGCTGTACCCGCACATGACGGTGCGGCAGAACATCGCGTTCCCGCTCACCCTGGCGAAGATGTCGAAGTCGGACATCGCGGCGAAGGTGGACGACGCCGCCAAGATCCTCGACCTCACGCAGCACCTCGACCGCAAACCCGCCAATCTGTCGGGCGGTCAGCGGCAGCGGGTCGCGATGGGCCGGGCGATCGTCCGCAGCCCCAAGGCGTTCCTGATGGACGAGCCGCTGTCGAATCTCGACGCCAAGCTCCGCGTCCAGATGCGCACCGAGATCGCCCGGCTGCAACAGCGACTCGGCACCACCACGGTCTACGTCACGCACGATCAGACCGAGGCGATGACGCTCGGCGACCGGGTGGTGGTGCTGCGCGGCGGGGTGGTCCAGCAGATCGGGGCGCCGCAGGAGTTGTACGACCACCCGAACAACCTGTTCGTCGCGGGATTCATCGGCTCGCCGTCGATGAACTTCTTCCCGGGACAGCTGACCGCAGACGGGGTGTCGACGCCGCTCGGCGAGTTCACGCTGCCCCCGGAGACCCGCGACAAGGTCGCGTCGTCGAATTCGGCGAAGGACGTCGTGGTCGGGATCCGTCCCGAGCACTTCGAGGACGTGGCGGTCGTCGACGTGGGGCAGCGGGAGTCCGGTGCCACGTTCACGGCCAACGTCGAGGTGCTCGAGTCGATGGGCTCGGACAAGTACGCCTATTTCACGGCCGAGGGGCCGCAGGTGAACTCCCGGGAACTCGAGGAACTCGCAGCCGACTCGGGTACCGCGGTCGCGGGGGGCGGTCAGCTGGTGGCCCGGTTGTCGGCCGAATCGTCCGCGGTGCACGGCAGACCGGTGGAGCTGTGGTTCGACCGGGCGAAGATCGCCCTGTTCGATCAGAACTCGGGGGCGAACCTCACCCGCTGACCGGGGTGCTGCGTTCACCCGGACGGCTGGTGTTCGCTCCGCCGAGACCGCCGACCGTGCCCCACTCGGCGGCGAGGGCGGTCGCGTGGACCTCGTCCTCCTCCTCGTCGGACGGGGTGCGGGTGGTGCGGGTGATCCCGAAGAACGGCAGCAGTCCGGCGAGGGCTGCGGCGGCCGCACCGACGACGAACGCGATCACGTACGCCGATTCGGTCGGGACGTCGGTCCCGGGGATGGTGATCCCGGCGAGCAGGGTCGCGAGGAGTGCACTGGCGACCGAGCTGCCCACAGACCGGGCGATGGAGTTGATGCTGTTCGCGACGCCGGTCTCGTCCTGCCGCACCTCGGCCACGAGCAGTGACGGCAGGGACGCGTAGGCGAGGCTGATGTACGTGTTGATCAGCACGATCGCCGCAATGACTTCCCACGTGCGGTCGTGGGCGAAGATGAACACGACGAAACCGCCGACCCCGACGACACTTGCGGCGATCAGGACGGCGCGGGAACCGAAGCGGTGGATCAGTCTTCCGCTCGCAATCGACGCCAGGACGCCGCTGATCGCGCCCGGCAGCAGATACACGGTGCTGGCCGCGAGGACGGTGGCGCCGAAGCCGTACCCGGCGACCGCGCGTGGCGTCTGGACGAAGTACGAGCTGCCCAGGAACATCACGAACATCGACATGCCGACCACCAGGGCGGACAGGTGGGTGACCAGGACGGGCGGGTTGGTCAGCAGCCGGGGCGCGACGAGCGGGTCGGTGGTCCGCCGTTCGTAGAGGAACCAGCCGATCAGAACCAGGATTCCGGCGACTCCGCTGACGATCGTGACGGGAGACGTCCAGCCCCAGGTGCCGCCCTCGGCGAGCGGGAGCAGGACGAGGACCAGGCCGGCGGCGAGACCGACGGCGCCGATCCAGTCGATGGAACCCGTGCCTGCGCGGGGACGGCGGGGAATGGCGATCCAGGCGAGCAGGAGTCCCGCCGCGGTGATGGCCGAGGACAGCCAGAAGACGCGGTGGAAGTCGGCGCCGTCGGAGACCAGCACACCGGTCAGGACGATGCCGAAGCATCCGCCGAAACCGAGGGTGCCGGAGAAGATCCCCATCGCCCCGGTCAGTTTCTCGGCCGGAAGTTCGTCGCGCAGCACCGCGATGCCGATGGGGAACAGCGCGAACGACACACCCTGAAGTACCCGGGCGAAGATCAGCACCCCCACCGACGTCGACACCGCACCGATCAGCGACCCCAGCAGCACCACGACGAGCACCCCGAGCAGGACCGGCCGTTTGCCGCGGAGATCGGCGAGGCGGCCGAGGACGGGTGTCGCGGTCGCCGCCGCGAGAAGGTTCGCGGTGAGCAGCCAGCCGACGGCGGTGGGGCCGACGTCGAGTTGCGCGCCGATGGTCCCGACGATCGGTACCACCAGTGTCTGCAGAACAGCGACAATCATCACGACGAAGCACATGACGGGCAGGAGAGCCCTGGCGGCGGTTGTCGATCCGGCGGCCATGGAGGGTCCTCCTGCAGGGGTCGGTGAACGGGCGTAAACCAATACGGTACTGGGGCTAACTAACGAAGGGGTGCACGGTGGGGTCTGAACGCATGTCGAATCGAGCGCTGGGCCGGGCGACGCTGGCCAGGCAATCGCTGCTGAGTCGTTCGGACCTGTCCGCGCTCGACATGATCGAGCACCTCTGCGGACTGCAGGCCCAGGCGCCGGCCCCGCCGTACTTCGCGCTGTGGGCGCGGCTCCGACGGTTCCGCGCCGACACGCTGTCGGATCTCGTCGAGAACCGCGCGGTGGTGCGGATCGTCGCGATGCGCGGGACGGTGTTCGCGCTGTCCGCGTCGGACGCCCTCTCGTTCCGTCCGCTGGCGCAACCACTGCTCGACCGGGACCTCCACACCAACACGCAGCACCGGTCGAGTCTCGACGGGATCGACCTCGACGCCCTTGCGGCCGCGGGACGCGAACTGGTGCGCGACGAACCCCGCACCCAGTCGCAGATGCGGCCGCTGCTCGAGCAGCGGTTCCCCGGCCGCGACGGTGCCGCCCTCGCCCACGGAGTGCGGGGACTGGTCCCGATGGTCCAGGTACCGCCGCGCGGGCTGTGGGGCAGGTCGGGGCAACCGGCGCTGGCGACACTGGAGTCGTGGGTGGGCCGCCCACTGTCCGCCGCGCCGTCCATCGACACGATGCTGCTCCGCTACCTCGCCGCGTTCGGCCCCGCGAGTGCGCGGGACGCCCAGGCCTGGTCGGGGCTGACCCGGCTCGGTGAGGTGCTGGACCGGCTGCGGCCCCGGCTCCGGGTGTTTGCGGGGGAGTCGGGGCCGGAACTGTTCGACCTTCCCGACGCGCCCCGGCCGGACCCGAACACCCCCGCCCCCGTCCGCATCCTCGCGCCGTTCGACAACGTGCTGCTCTCGCACGCGGACCGCGGGCGCCTCGTCGACGACGACGTGCGGAAGAAGATCTTCACGCAGAACGGCATCGTCAAACCCGCCGTCCTCGTGAACGGCCGGGTCGCTGCGTTCACCACGACGGTGGTCGAGAAGTCCCGTGCGGTTCTCGAGGTGGAGCCATTGGCGACCATCGCGAAGACGCACCGAGCCGCGATCGAGGCGGAGGGCAGGCGACTGCTGAAGTTCGCGCACCCCGAGGCGACCGACCGCGTCGTGCGGTTCACCGGATCAATCAGAGGAGGTTTGGCCCTTTCGGGCCGGGAGGAAGCTGATTCTGTATTGCGCGATGGCGCGTAGCGGGGTCGGTTTCTTTCGTGGGTTCTGGTCGTTTTTGGTTGGTGATGTACTCGGCGATGGTGGCGAGTGGGGCTCCGCCTGCGGAGGCGGCGAAGTAGGACGGTGACCAGAAGTGGTTGCCCCACAGGTATTTCTGGATGTGGTCGGGGAACTCTTGGCGCAGGTATCGTGCGGAGACGCCCTCGAGGCTATTGACCAGGGTGGAGAGTTGCACGGTGGGTGGGTAGTGGATCAATAGGTGGACGTGGTCGGTTTCTCCGGTGAACTCGGTCGACGTGGCGCCGAACTTGTCACACACCTCTGCCATCATCTCGGTGACATAGACCAAAGAGTATCCGCAGGGAAAGGCGCGGGGTGTGAAGCGGATCGTTGTCGTGAAGCTGGCTCCGACCCCGGAGCAGTATGTGG
>NZ_WXYH01000108.1:0-7505 GCF_009872365.1 Rhodococcus sp. T7 | reverse complement strand
ACGCGCCGCCGGCCGTACCGCGGGGGTGTTCGCGGCATGGTCCGCGAAGATCGAACCGACACCCGGACCGTTGGCCGCGGCGGCGCGTCAGCTCGCTCGGTCCGCGCAGCTTCCGGCGCACCGGGCGTACCGGGCCCCGAAGGGCGCAATGTCCGCCGGTGGTGCCGCATTGATCGTGATGCAGACCAGTGGGCATCTCCCGAAGAGCGTGTCCGCGATGCTGCTGCTGCGGCAATTGATGAAAGCTATGGAGGCAATCGCAGATGCGCATCGCGCATCAGGCGAACTACACCGTGCACTCGGCATCGAGTACGCCGTGCGGAGCGAGCTTGCCACCATCCATGCCTCCCAGCCACGGCAGTCGGTGCCGGTTTCCGCACGCGGCGAAGGCCGCAAGACGATGCAGGAACGCACGTCGACATCGACACTCACACCAGAGCAGGAAGAGTTACGGCGACTTGTCGCACTCGACAACGCCGCGCCACCGTCCGAGGCGGTACGGCGGCCCGGCCCACCGATTCCCGCGCCGCTCGACCCGTCCCCACGCACTCACGCCGGTCGCGACCGCGCACGCGGCAGCGGCAACGAAAGGTAGAAGCCTCCCCGCGGCGACGCAGACACCTACCGAGCCCCGGTTTCGGAAGCCGCTCGACGATCTACGCGGAGTCTTTTCCCCCGGCGCTACCCACGTCCTTCTTGATGACACCGTGGTCGATCGTCACATCGGTGATGATCGAGAAAGTTTGGCTGGGGATCTCGGGATTGATGGCATCGATCAGTCCCTTCACACGCTCATACTCGTCGTTCTTCTCGGTGATGTTTCGATGTGCTGGCGTGCCGTCGTTGGGCTCGTCGATATCCATGTAGCCGAGGTTGTGGTCGAAGGTCTCGTCATCCATCGTCACGAGCATTCCTCTCGCGGAGAATTTCCACACGTGATGTAGGCGAACCCCGACCAGGACACTGCGGGTGAAGGATCCGAACGGGTCCTCGCGTGTGGTGATCGTTGCCATATGCAGTGTCGGTTTGAAGAGAAGTGCCCCGACCAGGCTGACGCCTTCGAGGCGGGCGTGCCTCAGGTTCGTGTAGATCAGTTTCGCCCCATCGAGGGTCGTGTTGTCCAGCGTCGCGTTACTGAGAGTCGTCCGCGTCAAGTCGGCGCTCTTGAGGTTCGCGCCGGTAAGGTCGGCGCCGTCAAGCGACAAATGAGCGAGGTTCACATGACGCAGATCGAGACCACTGAGTGTGATCCCGTTGAGATCAATCCGCGTCTCTGGAATCGCTCCCTTCTCCGTTTGTCTGCGGTAGAGGTCTCGATGTGACTGGGCAAGACCAGGGCTGGGCGTCTTCCCCTTGGTGGCATGCAGCGTGTTGATTTCGCTCAGCGTCTGGAGTGCAGCTTTGCGGACGTCCTGGTCCTTCTTAAGCGCGTCGAGAAGGGGGGTGTCGCTGTGGCCTTCTGTTACATCCGCAGAGATCTTGGGGGTGCTGCGCAGATAGGCACAGAGCATGTCGACACACACTTGCCGCTGGCGGAACTCACGAATAGCCAACCAATCGAATGCCAATGCGGCGAGGACGTACACGGCACCTAGGCGGATCGTCGGATCGGCGTTTGCAAGTTGCTCGACGGCCTTGGCGAAGCGGTCGTGCAGTCGCGCGACACCTTCGTCCTCCTGCTTGGTGCGCTCCAATTTACGATCAGCGCGGGCCTTGTCGACCTCGTGGTCGTGCGCTTGCTCGGTGGTTTTTTGTCGGCGGTAGCCGACCAGCAAAGCCGCGATTGCTCCGAGTGCGCCGAGACTGAAAGCGACGGACCGGGAGACATCGAGTACCTCCCGGCTTTCCAGCGACCATACGGATTCACCCGCCGCGGTGAGCATTTCCGCCTGCCAGTAGTAGTGCATCCCGGCAAGGATGAACGTGACGATGATTCCGCCAACGATCAGCGCCTTCAGCGAGACGTTCTTGCCATCAGGTTTGATGCGTTTGGTCAACATCCTGCTGAACTGCTGGGCAAATCCTGCAATCAGGGAGGCCGGAACTAGCAGAAGAGCCACAAAGCCAGTCCACCCCCAGTAACTCCAGTTCCACCACACATTAACGCCATCATCAGTGGCGGCCTCAGCAACGATCCACCAGCCAACGAACACAACGATGGCGGTGACGACGAAGTACTCGATATGGAGGCGAATGAGTTCGGCTGTCGTGGGTTTGCTCTTCGTCGTTGTCCTGCTCATCCACTACTCCCACTGCCGGTTGTCTGTGGGGGAATTATGCGTTCGCGGCTTGTGTGTACCGCGAGCGGTCCACGCATCTAGCTGTGAACGGCCAGACCCCTGCGGCGGCGGATGTTCGGTTAAGGGTCCTACTCCACTGTGCGCTGGACCGTTGCCTGCTAGGGCTCGCGCGCTTCCAGATCTTGAAGAACGCGCACGATTAGAACGGTTGCCTGTGCCGCGGCGTACGTCTCCGTCCGGTCGATATTGCCGTGGGTCACCCGCTCCTGAGTTGCACCAGGTGAGCCGATTTTTGGGGGTGGTCCTGCCATCTGTGCAGGTAGCAGCTGTGCGTGTTCGGGAAATGGCACACTAACAGCTCGGTAGACTCCCGGCCCGTGGCCGCCTACATCCGCAAAGTCCGCACCGCCTCAGGAGCAACCGCGGTGCAGATCGCGGCCAAACAAGGCCGCCGGGACAGGGTTCTCGAACACCTCGGATCGGCCCACACCGACAGCGAACTCGCCGCCCTGCTCGAGACCGCCCGGGAGAAACTGCTTGCCGGCCAACAAGAGCTCGACCTCGATCTCGGCACGACCACCAGCGGTGCACCGACGATCACCGGCAAACGGTCCCGCTGGCTGATCGAGGTCATCGACACCGCATGGCGGCGCCTCGGATTCGACGTGGTCGACAACGACGCATTCTTCCAGCTGGTGGTCGCCCGCACCGTCGAGGGCACCTCGGTCGCGGACGCGGGCAGAGTACTCGGCGAGATCGGTATCGCCCCTGCCCACCGCAACACCTTCGTGCGGACCCTGCAGCGGTGCACCGCTCACGGCTACCGCGACGACATCGCACGGCGCTGCTTCGAGCACGCCGCCGCCGCGGGTGACCTGAACCTGCTGCTCTACGACGTCACCACCTTGTACTTCGAAGCGGAGAAGGAAGACGACCTGCGTAGGGTCGGATACTCGAAAGAACGCCGAGTCGACCCACAGATCGTCGTCGGACTGCTGGTCGACCGCGCCGGATTCCCCTTGGAGATCGGTTGTTTCGAAGGAAATCACGCCGAGACCCGCACGATCGTGCCGATCGTGCGCCAGTTCCAGGCCCGTCACGGCATCGACGGTGTAGAGATGGTCATCGCCGCCGACGCCGGCATGCTGTCGGCGACGAACCTCAAGGACCTCGATGCAGCCGGACTGAAGTTCATTGTCGGATCCCGGGTGACGAAAGCGCCGGCGGATCTGGCCAGCCACTTCCACTGGAACGGGGACGTGTTCACCGACGGCCAGGTCATCGACACGGTCACCCCGCGACACGCGAAGAGCGTGGTCAACGACATCACGCGCCGCGGCGAGCCGGTGTGGGATCCCGCCGACACGTCGGCGTGGCGGGCGATCTGGGCGTACTCGAAGAAGCGTGCCGTGCGGGATAACCAGACACTCAATGCTCAGGAAGCTCGGGCCCGGGAGGTCATCGACGGCACCCGCGCTGCCCGTGCACCACGGTTCGTCAAGACCACCACGAAGGGCAAGACCCTCGATGTCGAGGGCATCGCCAGGGCTCGTTCCCTCATCGGTCTGAAGGGGTACGTCACCAACCTCCCTGTGTCACTGATGAATCCGAAGGAGGTGATGGAGAAGTACCACGCTCTGTGGCACGTCGAGCAGTCGTTTCGGATGTCGAAGACCGACCTGCGGGCCCGGCCGATCTTCAGTCACACCCGGGATTCGATCGAGGCGCACCTGACCATCGTGTTCGCCGCGTTGGCGATCTCGCGCTATCTGCAGGATGAGACCGGGGTGTCGATCCGGAAGATCGTGCGCACCCTGCGTCCGCTGCAGGAAGTCACCGTCACGATCGCCGGGCATGAGCACATCGCCCTCGATCCGCTCACCGACGACGCCGTGAGCATCCTCGATTCCCTCGAAATCCCGAATCCCCGGTCAGGGTTGGCACACTAAACTGGTGCAACTCAGGCTCGATATGGAGGCGAATGAGTTCGGCTGTCGTGGGTTTGCTCTTCGTCGTTGTCCTGCTCATCCACTACTCCCACTGCCGGTTGTCTGTGGGGGAATTATGCGTTCGCGGCTTGTGTGTACCGCGAGCGGTCCACGCATCTAGCTGTGAACGGCCAGACCCCTGCGGCGGCGGATGTTCGGTTAAGGGTCCTACTCCACTGTGCGCTGGACCGTTGCCTGCTAGGGCTCGCGCGCTTCCAGATCTTGAAGAACGCGCACGATTAGAACGGTTGCCTGTGCCGCGGCGTACGTCTCCGTCCGGTCGATATTGCCGTGGGTCACCCGCTGCGCTAGATCCCACGTAGAGCGAATGAAGGTGCGCATTGGTTGCTGTGATGATCCCGCGGCGTACCGGTTGATGAAGAATTTCAGCCAGTTCTTCGCGTCGCCGGCTTTCGGTTCATCCTCACCCGCAGGGACGAGATCCGGGTTGGCGAGAATCTTCGCCGCGTCGATCAGTATCTCTCGACTCCTGCGCCCCACATCTTGGAGGTCGTCGGTGCTCTCGGCTCGCTCGAGTGCGCGACCAAGCTCGGCCACGCGGGTGTCGACGTCCCGCCACGTGACACCGGCTTCTGTTTCCGGCACCACGAGCGAGACGGAGCTCTTGATGCTCTCAAGAGCAGTTCTACTAGTCGCGACCAGATCATTAACATGACGCCGGCGGGTTGCCAACGTCGGCATACTCTTCCAGAGCCCGTTCCACACGCCTAGGTTCTCGTATGGAATCGGATCTTTCATCTTCAGCGTGGCCATGAGGCGGAGGAACTTGCGACGATTCTGCTTGTACTGCCGATCATTCTCAGTCGGTTGTTTAGAGCCGTCCGTACTCGCGTGGACTAGAAGTCCGACCTGAGCGTTAAGCAATGCGAGTGCCTCTGCTGCGATCTCGGAACGGGGGGTGTCGCTCAAGTCGTCGACGGTCTCGAGTTCGCTCATCCCCACATCTTGCCGTAGTAGTTCAATCTGTCTTTCGACAGGATGCCAATCTTCTGCGACTCCCCTCGCTTCTCTTACGACGGCAGGATTGCTCGACCGCATTCAGGTGGCGTTCGGCTGGATGCGATTTGAAGTACGTCGCAGCCTGCCTCCTCACGCTCCAAAGTAAGGAGGCAGGCATTCTCACCGGCCAGTCATCGTCCGCTCGGCAGACCTACCACGTCTGGCCCGGCCCTTGCGGGCCTTGGGATGGCTGCCCTCCCCGGTGACCGCCTCGACCGGGTGCCGGGCTTGGTCGAGGTCGGCGCGCATGCGGGTGGCGACTTCCTCTTCGGCGAGGCCGGCAGCTCTCATCTGCTCGGCGTCCTCGCCGCGTCGTTCGGCGGAGTCGTAGTCGTGTTCGGCCACCGAGCGCAGCGAATCACCCCCAGGTTCCTGCGGTTCGATGTCTTCGCTGTTCGTCTCGTTGCGTTCAGTTTCGTCGGCGCGTTCGGCATCTGCACGCTCGGCTTCGTTGAGAATTTCGCTGGCCGTCATGGTGTCTGAGTGGGCCCGGCCGCGTTCGGCGTCGGCGCGGGCTTGCCGGTTCTCGGCATCGCGGAGCAGGGAGTCGACGATCTTCTCGTCCGCGCCCGGAGCATTCACGTCGATGCCATACCGCTTGGCGGTTTCGGTGCGGATCCGGTCCGCCGCTTCCGCTGCGACTTGGGAGTGTTCCTGCCACGCTTGGGCGTGCTGCCACTGGTCGGCGATCTCGCCGGGCTGTGCGCGGTTCCACCATTGGTCATCGAACGAGGCGCGTAGATACGCTTCGACGCCTGCACGGTCGGTCTCAAGCCGTTGTGCGAGTTCACGGGCGCGTTCGGCGGATTCGCGGCGCACCTGCTCGAGGTCACGCTCGCGGTTGCGGGCCATCTTCTCGGCGATGCGGGAGGCCAGTTGCAGTGCGACCCGCATCATGCCGTTGATCTCACGGCTTGCCGAGTCGACTTCGGGGCCTTCTGACATGTGGTTCTCCTTACCGGTGGGTGGCGACGGGCTGGGTTACAGGTCGAGGCTGGAAGTGCGGGAAGGTGCGGTACCGGAGGACTGGGCCGGGGCTGGGTCCGGTTGGTTCGGCGAGATGAGCACGGACCGGGGCGGGTCGGGGAAATCGGTGGCAGCGAGGCGGGCGGCGGCGGTGACATCCTGCTCGATGTTGGTGGCGTGGTTGACGGCAGGTACGACACCGTTGTGTGCCGCAACTGCGGCAGTGGCAACATCCACCGCCCGGGCGCGCGCACCGGGACTGTTGTTGATCTGGAGGTAGGAGAAGGTGATGTCGGCCTGGTGGACGGCGGCGAGAAGAGCTACCCGCTGTTGAGAAGTGAGGGTGACGTCTTCGGCGAGGTCGCAGACGGTCTGGAGCAGCTCGGCCGAATGGTCGCAGAGCCCGCCCATGTCCAGGTCCGGGTCTGTGCGAGTGGCGGCCTCGATTTGGGCTTCGCTATGTCCGGCGTCGCGGGCGCGGTCCTTGGCTCGGTCGAGTTCTCCTGCGAGATGGGCTTGTAAGAGTTCGTGTTGCTGCACGTAGTAGTCGGCGGGTGTGGCGGGTACGTATCCGAACGGTTCGTCGACCGGTTCGTCGTACCCCCCGACGGCCAGGTGGTCGCCGTCGTAGACGTTGTGGGCTGCCCAGGCGACGTCGTGTAGTTCCGGTGAGAGTGGCTGGTGTACGGGTGAGTGCGGGTTCCGGAGTTCGGGGAGGATCTCGTTGGCGTGGGTGGTGAGGATCTCCCATGCGCGGGAGTACGGCGACCGCTGTTCATCGAGCTCACGGCGGACGGCGACGAGATCCCGGGGCCCGGCCGCGAAGATCACCTGGGTCTGCGCGGTGTCGTCGCGGGTGAGGGACACGTCGACCTGGGATGCGCGGCCGGACCGTGCTGCGTTGAGCGCGTGGTTGAGGGCTTCGAACGCGGCGGCCCGTGAGGTGTGCTGGGTGGTGGAGGTGCCATGCGGCGGCCCTGGCGTGCCGTTGCTGCGGAAATAGTTGCAGGTGGCGGTGTAGATACCGTCATCGTCGTGGATTCCCATGGGGGGTTCCTTTCCCTGGTGCTTAGAGGTTTCGGGTGTCCGGGAACATCCCGGCAGGTGCCGGGTCGGTCGGCAGCGGCGCGATGGCGTTGTCCACGGAGTGGTGGCCGTGCGCGGCGCTGCACTTGCTGAACGGGCCGTCCGAGGACATCAGCACCGACATGTGATGGTCGGCGTGGTCGCGCCACCACACGCTCATTCCGGTGGTGGGGTCGCGGCGGAAGTGTTCCCAGGTGCGCCAGAG
>NZ_WXYH01000107.1:0-7570 GCF_009872365.1 Rhodococcus sp. T7 | reverse complement strand
GAAAGCCTCGGCGACAGCAACTCGCTCTACTTCACCGCCGGCCCCGCCGACGAGAAGGACGGCGTCTTCGGCCGCCTGCGGGCCGCACAATGACGGGGACACCACGATGACACTAGGTGTCGGCGTGACCATCGGGACGGCGTACGCGGTCGCCGCGACCGCGAGCGCGGATCACCCCACCGAATCGCTGCTCACGCGCCGGTCGACGCTGACACTCGGACCGGACTCGACCGTGCGCCTGGGTGACGCACCCGACGGCGCCGGGGTGCTCTCCGAATTCGCGCACCGTCTCGGCGATGTGCTCGTTGCAGGCGACGGGCGCCGCTACGCCGCGCAGGACCTGGTCGCCGCCGCCGCGCACTGTGTGATCGCCGAAACCCATGTCGCGGAAGACACCCCCGTCGTGCTTGCCCACCCGGCGGTGCACTCAGCCCACGCCGTCGGCGAACTACGGGCCGCGCTCGACCGGGCCGGGCTGGCCCGAGTCGGACTGGTTCCCGAACCCGTCGCGGCGCTCGCCTGGTTCGAAGCCGAGCATGGGCCACTCTCCGACGGTGTCGCGCTCGTCTGCGACCTCGGTGCCGACAGCCTGGACCTGACGATCGTATCGGGCGGCACGAACGACGGATCCGATCCCATCGTCGGACGGCCGCTGCGTTCGACGGAGTTCGGTAGCCACCGGAGCCAACCGACCGTCGACGAACTGACCTCGGCGCTCGAACTCGTCGCCGACTGTCTGGACGCCGCAGGTCTTTACACCTCCGATCTGGACCTGGTCCTGCTCACCGGCGCCGAGACGCCCCCCGGGCTGCGTGAGCGGCTCGAGGGCCTGGGCGCACCAGTGACCTGCCCGCCGTTTCCAGGCAGTGTTTCCGCCCGGGGCGCCGCACTGCTCGCGGCCGCATCGCGATACCCGATCGTCCCACCGGGGCACACGGTTCGACGAGGCCGGGGCGGTAACCTTCGTGTCGTCGCGGCGGTCGTGCTCGCCGCGGTCGCACTCATCGTGCCCTGGTACGCCTCGAACGTCGGATCCAACGCGCGCCACGACGACACCGTCGTGGCAAGTCCACCCCCGTCCCAGCACGGCTTCCGGCTGGTCGAACGCGCTGCACCGGCACCCGTTCCCTCGGCGAGTGCCGCAACCGTCCCGGCGGCGCCGGCGACGGTGGCCCTCACAGCGAATCCGGTGACGCCGATACCCCGCATGGTGGCAGTCACCGCCCCGCCCATCCCACCCACCCTGCCCACATCGATCCACCCGGTAATCGACTTCGTCGACACCACCATCGAACCCTCGACTCGGAAAACGATGTCTCTCTCCTCGGTTCCCTCTCCGGCCCCGGCCCCGGCCCCGGCGCCTATACCCGAGTCGAATCCGGTACCGACGACGGATCCCGACGAATCCACCCCCACCACCGAACCGCGACCGACCACCGAACCGCCGGCGACCACCCTGCCCGACGAGACCGAAACGCCACCGGCACCGATAGATCCATTGAGGCCGTCGGACCCGGAGACACCGGTGACCCCACCTTGATGTAGCCGGCCGGGCACGTTCCAGACGAGGGCGGGACCATCAGCACTCGCCCGAGACATTCCTGGTTTTCAGTATCTGGACTGGACGGACCGCGGTCACGGCGCCGTCGGGGTGATCAGGTCGTCGATCAGGGCCCGCCCATCGGATGGGGCGGTGATCGTCAGCGCGACGGTGCCGCGGTCGAAGGCGAGGATGAAGTCAAGGAAGGCGCAGCAGTGTTGTTCGGCCACGACCAACCCGGCGAGCTCGGCAGCGGACTCGGAGGGCACGGTGACCCGGACCCCGGTATCCACCTCCTCGCGGGGGCATCCGTCGAGGAGGGTGTTCCAGGCGGCGATCCGGGTGCGGTAGTCGCCGCCGTCGAGGGTTCAGGCGATCGGCCGATCGGTCTTGGCCGAGTCCGGTCCCTGCACGGTGACGGGTTCGAGGAGAACGGTGCACCGAGGGTTGCACCGGTCGTCGCGATCGGGTAGCGAGTCGAGCCGCTCCCGCGCGGCGATGAGTTCGGTGTGCAGCCGGGTCAGTGCGGCGATCCCAGTGGCGGCCTCTGCGATCCGGGCATCGAGGGCGGGTCGCAGGTGCGATCGCACCGACCGACAGGCGTCCTCCTCCCACACTGTCAGCAGCTCGACGATCTCGAGCAGCGGCATCTGCAGTCGCTTGGCCGCGGAGATGAGCCGCAGCCGCTGTTCGGCGTGCTCGTCGTAGAGGCGGTATCCGGAGTGCGAGCGGGCGGCGGGCAGGACGCCGACCTGCTCGTAATAGCGCAGCGTCGTCGCGGGGACACCGCTGCGGCGCGACAATTCGGAGATCAGCAGCTCGGCCATATGGCCACGGTAAACCTTCTATTCGAGTCGAAGGTCAACCCGAACAAGGGACCCACTTCGCCCGCTGGTAGCGGCTGGCACTGCAGGTCGGGTCACCGGGGCGGCGGTGTTCGTGCACTGGCTGATCAGCGTCTCTACGTCATCGGCGCGCCGCGGTGCGGCCGCGGCGCGGCGCGGTGACCGCGGCGGCGGCGAGTACGACCGCGAACGCCAGTGCCACCGCCCCGGTGCCCGCCCCGATCGCGGCGCCGAGCCGTTGATCGGCGGCGAGGTCGTCCCACCAGCCGCGGCGCAACATCGTGTAGTACTCGGCGGCGATGACGCTGTCGGCGCGGGCGACCAGGAGTAGGAAGCCGGCGTAGGCGGCGAGCCCGGCGACCGCCGTGATCAGCCGGGTGCGGGTGGAGGCGGCGGCCGGTGTCGGGTCCGGGCCGACACTGACCCAGAAGAACACGAACCCGGCGACCAGGAAGTAGCCGTTGGACACCACGTGCCAGGTGTGCGATCCGTCCAGCGAGCCGTAGATCCCACCGAGGTAGAACACGTAGAACCCGCCGAACAGCAGGGTCAGCGCCACCGCCGGGCGGGTGAGCAGCCGCAGCGGGGCGCTGAGATAGAGCTGCCGGGAGAACTCCCACATCCCGGGCACACCGTCGGCGCCGCGGCGCGCGGCCGCCGACCACAGGGTCAGCGGCGCCCCCAGCGCGAGCAGCAGCGGCGCGATGATCGCCAGCCCGGCCACCGCGCCCATGTGGACACTGAACACCGCCGGCGCGAATCGCCCGAGCCCCGACGAGGTGGCCAGCAGCAGCACCACACACCCGAGAACCCAGCACACCGTCCGGCCCACCGGCCACCGGTCACCCCGCGCGTGCAGGCGCCGAACGCCGAGCAGATAGGCGGCCGCCAGCACGAGCGCCGCGGTCCCGAAGATCAGGTCGAACCGCCAATCCAGAAGCATGCGGCCGGCGGACGGCGCGCCGCCCAGGTCGTAGCCGAGGGTTTCCCCGAGCGGGGTGGGTTCGCGGCGCTCGCCGGCCGGCGGCGGGGTGCGCCCCAGCGCGACGGCGATGCCGACGGTGACCGCGAGCACGACCGATTCGATCACCGCGAGCCGCACGAACTCCGCCCGGTCCTCGGGATCGTTCTCGAGTGCGGTGACCGCGACGGTGCGCTGGCGCCAGCCCGCGAACCCGACCAGTACCAGGGCGGCGACTTTCGCCAGGACGAGTACCCCGTAGGTGCTCGTCACCAGGTCGGTGATCGGGAGCCGCACGGCGGCGTTGATGACCCCGGAGACCGCCATCACCGTGAAGGCGCCCAGCGCGAGCGCCGAGAACCGGCGGACCGCGATATCGAGGCGCGCGCCGCGGCGGCGGGCGTGCAACACCAGGGCCACCAGCCCGCCCACCCACAGCGCGGCGGCAACGATGTGGAAGAGGAGGCTGTTGGTGGCGACGTCGTGCGAGCCGCCCGAGGCCGAGTGCCCGGACAGGGCGCGCGGCAGCACGCTGATCACCGCCAGCGCCAGCACCACCGGGGTCCACTTGTGACGCAGCACCAGCCGGGCCGCGATCGCGGCCACCACGGCGAGCAGGCAGGTCCACGCCCACGCCTTCGGGACCTCCAGGTCGGTGACGGCTTGGACGAAGGGGCCCGGGTCGGCGAACACCACGGCGAGAGTCTGCCCGGAACTGTCCGACAGGGTCAGCGGCACCAGCGCGACCGCGCTCAGCGCCCACAGTGCGGCGGCGACACCGGCGGTGCGCATCGCCAGATACCCGTCGACGTCGAGGACCCCGGAGGGCTGTGGTGGCACCAGCGCCGTGGACAGCAGGGCGGAGCCGACCATGACCACCGCACACGCCTCCCCGAATGCCATCACCGCCGGCAGCCCGTAGGTGGTGAGCGTGCCGGGATCGGGTAACCCCAACAGGCGCAGCGCCTCGGTGGTCGACAGCTGCGCCAGCGCGGCGGCGACGAGGGCCGCGATCGCCGCCCAGCCGAGGATCTGCGGCAGGGTGCGCCTGCGGGCCCGCTCCCCGGGGGCGCTGGGGTCATCTACTGCACTCACGCGAAAGAGGGCCTTCCTGGTCTGTGGAGTTCCGGTCGAGCCAGCTCATCGCCTGTGCACCGCCGCCGAAATACTATGCAGGTTAGTTGACGAGGGTGCGGCACCGAACACCCTCCCGATTGAATATATGCGCATATGACAATATGATCCGGGCTGACGCTGCAACGAAAGGACACGCTGTCATGGGTCAGGGACACGGCCACGGCCACGGGATCTCGCCCGCGGACGCGACGAGCGCCTCCGGGAAGCACCTGCGCAAGCTCTGGATCGCCGTCGCCCTCGGACTGGTCACCTTCGTCACCCAGGTCGCGGTGGGCCTGTCGACGTCATCGCTGGCGCTGCTGTCGGATTCGGCGCACGTGTTCACCGACGTGCTCGGCATTCTGATGGCGGTCATCGCCATCACGTTGGCGAACAAGGCGCACAACCGGCCCGAGCGTACCTTCGGGATGTACCGGGCGGAGGTATTCGCCGCCCTGTTCAATGCGGTCCTGCTCTTCGGGGTCGCCGGCTGGATCCTCTACGAGGCCGCCGGGCGACTCGACGATCCGCCCGAGGTGCCGGGCCTGCCGGTCGTCATCGTCGCGCTGGTCGGGCTGGCCATGAACGTCATAGCGTTCCTGCTGTTGCGCAGCGGCGCGAAGGAGTCCATCAACGTCCGCGGCGCCTACCTCGAGGTCATGGCCGACATGCTCGGCTCGATCGGGGTACTGGTCAGCGGACTGCTCACCCTGCTGTTCGGGTGGCGGTACGCCGACCCGATCATCGGTGTCGCCATCGGCCTGTTCGTCCTGCCGCGTGCGTTCAACCTCGGCCGCCACGCCATCCGCATCCTGCTCCAGCACGCCCCTGCCGGCGTGGACGTCGACGCGATCGGCCACGCCCTGGAAACCCTGCCCGGAGTGAAGGAATCGCACGACCTGCACGTGTGGACGCTGACCTCGGGCATGGAGGTGGCGTCGGCGCACCTGATCACCGAACGCGGCGCGGACCCGACCGCCGTACTCGCCTCGGCGCAGACACTGCTCGCGGAGAAGTTCGACCTCGAGCACGCCACGTTGCAGGTCGAACCCGCCGAGGGCGAAGGCCGCTGCCGCGAACTGCCCTGGTGACCGCCGTCGCACAGCGACTGCACACGCCCGGACCCTTCCGCACGGGAGAATCACTGTCATGCACGCCCGTCGCCGCCCCGGTCACCTCGCCGCTGTCCTCGCAGTCCTGCTGCTCGCTCTCGCCGCCGCCTGCGCACCCTCCACCGACCAACCTGCAGGACCGGCCACACCGCCGCCGGGACCGGAGATCACCGTGTCCCCGGCCGACGGCGCCGCCGCGGTCAACCCCACGGACCCGGTAGCGGTGAGCACAAACGGTGGCACCCTCGAGACGGTCACCATGACCAACGACGAGGGACGGGTGGTCGAGGGTATCTTCACCCCCGATCGCCTGTCCTGGAAACCGGGAGTACCCCTCGGCTACGGCCGCACCTACACCCTCGCAGTCACCGCGGTCGGCGACCAGCGTGTCCCGAGCGAGAAGACCAGCACGTTCTCCACGGTCACCCCCGGCAACCAGACCAAACCCACCTTCGTCACCAGCGGCGGGAACCTGCTCGCCGACGGCGGCACCTTCGGCGTCGGCATCGTGATCGTCACCCATTTCGACGAACCGATCACCGACCGCGCCGCCGCCGAAAGAGCCCTGCACGTGGAGACCACATCCCCGGTGACCGGCTCCTGGTACTGGGCGGACGTCCAGAACGTGCACTGGCGACCCCAGAACTACTGGGCGCCCGGCACCCAGGTCACCGTCCGTGCCAACGTCTACGGCATCGCGCTCGGCGAAGGCCTCTTCGGCCAGGAGGACGCGACCACCTCGTTCACCATCGGTGACGCCCACATCTCCGTCGCCGACGACACCACCAAACAGGTCACCGTCACCGACAACGGCGAAGTGGTCCGCACGATGCCGACGTCGATGGGCCGGGGCGGCACCGAAGTCGTGGGCGGGCAGACCCTCTCGTTCTGGACCCAACCGGGCATCTACACCGTCATCGACAAAGCCAACCCGGTCATCATGGACTCCTCCACCTACGGGCTTCCGGTGAACTCCCGCCTCGGATACAAGGAATCGATCAACTACGCCACCCGCATCAGCAACGACGGCATCTACCTCCACGAACTCGCCGACACCATCTGGGCGCAGGGCAACACCAACGTCTCGCACGGCTGCCTGAACCTGAGCCCCGACAACGCCCGCTGGTTCTACGACTTCTCCGTCCCCGGCGACATCGTCGAGGTCCGCAACACCGGCGGCGCCCCGCTCGAGCTGTGGCAGAACGGCGACTGGTCCGTCCCGTGGGAGCAATGGCAGGCCGGCAGCGCCCTGACCTGACCACACAGGGACGCGGCCTTACTCGGCGCGGGTTTCGAGCAGAGCCTCGAGGTTTCGCAGGTTGGCGGCGAAGTCCCGCCGCAGGCTCGCGGCCACCACCGGGTCAGCGAGGGCGAACAGCCCCTTCTGCTCCATCCGCATGTGGCAGCTCAGCCGGGTTCCCTCGGCGGTCTCCTCGGTCCGGTACGTCACCTCGAAGCGGCCCGGGCCGGACGCACCGGTGAACGTGATCTCCACGTTCGGCTCGAAGTGTGCGTACTCGTTGATCAGTTCCAGCCGCCGGCCCAGAAACTTGCGGACGACAACATGCTTGGTGCCCACCCCGGGCGGTCCGTCGGTGACCCGGCGGACCTGCTCGAGTCCGTTCTGCCAGCGGGGTGCGTTGGTCTGATCGGCGACGAAGTCGAAGACCTCCCCGACGGGGCGGTCGATGACGATGCTGCCCTCGACGTCGATCATCACCGACCACCATCCCTTTCCACACTGCGATGCGACTGCGCGGCTGGGGCCGAGCGTTCCCTCCGGGTGGGGAGAACAGGAGCAGGCCCGATCAGTCGAGACCGACGATGGAGGCACCGCGCTTGGCCAGCCACTTGACCGGATCCACGATTTCCCCGTCCGAGTCTTCGATTTCGAAGTGCAGGTGCGGACCGGTCGACTGGCCGCGGTTGCCGACGGTGGCGATCTGCTGTCCGGCCTTGACCCGCTCCCCCACCTCGACCAGGTTGTCGTTGTTGT
>NZ_WXYH01000106.1:0-7588 GCF_009872365.1 Rhodococcus sp. T7 | reverse complement strand
TTCACCCTCCCGAGTAGTAGACGGCGGTCGAGGGGTCGGTGCCGCTCGGCCGGGTCGGCACACCGGAAGACGTCGCGGGCACCGCGATCTTCCTCTCCTCACGCGCCGGGGCCTACGTCACCGGCATTATCGTCCCCGTGGACGGCGGGATGTCGGGCACACGCTGAACAGCAGGTCACACCACCGGGAACACGGAACGAGCGAGAGGCGGCACGGCGACGATGAGCTGGTACGACGACAGGCCCTGGATGGACCGATACGACGAGAACACGCGTTCGGTGGGGGAGATCCCCGCCCGGACGGCGCTCGACATGTTCTCGGCCGCGGTCGCGTCCGCCCCGGACGGGCCCGCCGTCCGGTACCTCGGCGGCACCCTGAGCTACCGCGAGGTCGACGAACTCAGCGACGGAGTGGCCGCGTACCTCGCGGAGAACGGGTTCGGGAAGGGGGACCGGCTCGCGATCTACCTGCAGAACGTCCCGCAGTTCGTGCTGGCGCTGATCGGCACGTGGAAGGCAGGCGGGGTCGTCGTCCCGCTGAACCCGATGTACCGGGACGAGCTCGCCCACATCCTCACCGACGCCGGAGTCACCGCGATCGTGTGCAGCGAGAACGCGTGGGCCGATCGGGTGGGGGAGCGCGCGTCCGCCGCCGGTGTGCGGATCGCGCTGACCGCCAGCGAACTCGACATCCAGACGTCGGGCGACGCCCGCGTATTCGGGGGAGTGACCCGGGCGCGCGCCGAGGGCGTCCCCGACCTGCTCGAGGTGGCCCGCGCACGCGCGGGCGCCGGCCTGCCGGACCCCGGACTGGACCCGGACGACATCGCGCTGGTGTCCTACACGTCCGGAACGAGTGGAGTCCCCAAGGGCGCTACCAACACGCACCGGAACCTCACCGTCAACAGTTCCATCCTGCGCCTGTACGAGAGCAAACCCGCCGGGTCGCCGATCTTCGCACTCGCCCCGCTGTTCCACATCACCGGCATGGTGTGCCAGTTGCTCACGGCAATCGACCTGGCGTCGCCGTTGATCCTCGCGTACCGGTTCGACGCCGGAGTGGTGCTCGACGCCCTCGAGCGGGAACGGCCGGTGTTCATGGTCGGCCCGTCCACCGCCTACATGGCGCTGATGGCGCACCCCGACTTCTCCGGTGAGCGCTTCGCCTCGCTGGAGGCCGTGATGTCCGGTGGCGCCCCGCTACCGCCCGCCGTCGTCGAACGGTTCCGGGACCTGACCGGCAAGTACATCCGCAACGGGTACGGGCTCACCGAGACCAGCGCGCCGTGCGTCGTCGTCCCGCCGAATCTGGAGGCGCCCGTCGATCCGTCGTCGGGCACACTGGCGATCGGCCTGCCGCTGCCGTCCGCCGTGATCCGGATCGTCGGGGAGGACGGCGCCGACCTCGACCCCCTCGAAGTCGGGGAGATCGCCGTCGACGGACCGATGGTGGTGCCCGCGTACTGGAACAAACCGGAAGCCACGGCGCAGTCGCTGCCCGGCGGCCGGTTGCTCACCGGCGACGTGGGATTCATGGACGCCCAGGGCTGGGTGTACGTCGTCGACCGCAAGAAGGACATGATCAACGCGTCCGGGTTCAAGGTGTGGCCGCGCGAGGTCGAGGACGTCCTCTACCGGCATCCCGCCGTCCGGGAGGCGGCCGTCGTCGGCGAACCGGACAGCTACCGCGGCGAGACCGTCGCCGCATTCGTCAGCCTCCGCCCCGGGCAGACGGTCGAGACGGCCGACCTCGTCGAGTACTGCCGGGAGCGGCTCGCCAGCTACAAGGCACCGCGGCGCGTCGAGATCGTCGACGAACTGCCCAAGACGGCCAGCGGGAAGATCCTCCGACGCGAGATGCGCCGCAGCACCCCGGCCTGAACCTGCCCCCGTTCGTCCGGCAAGAAAAGACAAAAAAACTGCGCCGCGGCAACGCGGCGCAGTTTCTCGTGGTGCCCCCGGCAGGATTCGAACCTGCGACCTTTCGCTCCGGAGGCGAACGCTCTATCCCCTGAGCTACGGGGGCGCACCGGAAAACCGGTGTGCCGATTGGGCTGGCCAATGGTAGCGCATAGGTAGGGGGATCGACCAAATCGGTCCCCCTACTTCGTGGACTCGCCCCGGTAGAGGCCCGAACACGCCTAGTGTCGGGAGGACGTGGACGCTCGCGAACTCTCGGGGAGGGGTCGAGAATGACCGATGTACGGCAGCCGGGGTCGCAGGATTCCGACGGGCACTATTCCGATGCCGACCTCGAGTCGGACCTCCGGTGGTGGGCGGCGGCCAACTATCTGACGGTCGCGCAGATCTACCTGCAGGACAACACGCTTCTGCGTGAGCCGCTGCGCCCGGAACACATCAAACCCCGGCTGCTCGGGCACTGGGGAACGAGCCCGGGGCTGTCGATGATCTACGCCCTGCTGAACCGTCTCATCCGCCGGACCGACACCGACTGCCTCTACGTGACCGGTCCCGGTCACGGTGGTCCGGCGCTCGTCGCCGCCACGTACCTGGAGGGGACGTACTCGGAGGTGTATCCGGGCGTATCCCTCGACGCCGCCGGTATCCACCGGCTCTGCAGACAGTTCTCGACGCCGGGCGGTATCCCGAGTCACGTCAGTGTGCAGACTCCGGGCAGCATCCACGAGGGCGGCGAACTCGGCTACGCGCTCGCGCACGCCGCCGGGGCGGCGTTCGACCACCCGAATCTGTTGGTGGCGTGCGTGATCGGCGACGGCGAGGCGGAGACGGGGCCGCTGTCCGCGTCGTGGAAACTGCCCGCATTCCTCAATCCGGAACGCGACGGGGCGGTGTTGCCGATCCTGCACGTCAACGGTGCGAAGATCGCCGGGCCCACCGTCTACGGCCGCAGCAGCGACGCCGACGTCGAGGCGTTCCTCGGCGGTCAGGGGTGGGCGCCGGTCGTCGTCTCCGGCGACGACCCGCGGCAGGTCTTCCCCGCGTTGCATCGCGCCCTGTCCGACGCGCACACCACGATCTCCGACCTTCGGCGGGAGGCGCGGGCAGGCAGGCGCAGCGCCGCGAAGTGGCCGGCGATCGTGCTGCGAACCCCCAAGGGCTGGACCGGTCCGCACACCGTCGACGGCGTGCTCGTCGAGGGCACCCACCGGGCGCATCAGGTTCCGCTGTCGGGGGTCCGGACCGTCGAGGCGCATCTGCGTCAACTCGAGGAGTGGATGCGGTCGTACCGCCCGGACGAACTGTTCGACTCGTCCGGCGCACTCGTGCCGGACCTCGTGCGGCTGGCGCCGCAGGGCGACAAGAGGATGGGTTCGTCGCCGTACGCGAACGGCGGCCGCCTGCGGGTGGATCTTCCGGTGCCGCCCCTGGAGAAGTACGCGCTCCCCATCGAGAAACCCGGCACCACCCACCACGAGACCACCCGGGTGCTCGGCGAATTGCTCCGCGACCTCTACACCGCCACCACCACGCCCGACGGCGGTGGATACTTCCGGCTGTTCTGCCCGGACGAGACGTCCAGCAACCGGTTGGGCGCCGTCTTCGAGGTGACCGACCGGTGCTGGCAGCTACCGGTCACCGACTACGACGACGGACTGTCGGCCCGTGGCCGGGTGATGGAGGTGCTCAGTGAGCACCTCTGCGAGGGCTGGCTGGAGGGGTACCTGCTGTCCGGGCGGCACGGACTGTTCGCCAGCTACGAGGCCTTCGCCATGGTGAGCGTGTCGATGCTCGTCCAGCACACCAAGTGGCTGCAGCATGCAGTGGATCTGCCGTGGCGGGCGCCGGTGGCGTCGCTGAACGTGCTGCTCACCAGCACCTGCTGGCGCAATGACCACAACGGGTTCAGCCACCAGGGGCCGGGCATGATCGACGCCGTCGTCCCGCTCGCACCGGACGTGGTCCGGGTGTGGCTCCCACCGGACTCGAACACGCTGCTCTCGATCGCCGACCACTGCCTCCGCAGCACCGATCACGTCAACCTCATCGTGGTCGACAAGCAGCCGCACTTGCAGTACCTGACCCTCGGGGAGGCGCACGCGCACTGCGCGGCCGGGGCGTCGGTGTGGGAGTGGGCGGGAACGGAGTCTTCTCCGGGCACCGAACCGGACGTCGTGCTCGCCGCCGCCGGGGACGTCCCGACCCAGGAAATTCTCGCCGCCGCGCAGTTGCTGCGCGAACACACCCCGGAACTGGTCACCCGGGTGGTCAATGTCGTCGACCTGATGGGGCTGCTCACACCCACCGAGCACCCGCACGGATTCGACGCGCGCACGTTCCTCGACCTCTTCACCGCGGACACGCACGTGGTGTTCGCGTTCCACGGGTACTCGCGCGCCGTCCACGAGTTGTTGCACGGACGTCCTGCACCGGACCGCTTCCACGTCCGCGGTTTCAGCGAACAGGGGACCACGACAACACCGTTCGACATGGTCGTGCTCAACCGGATGAGCCGCTACCACCTCGCACTCGCCGCGCTACGTCGCACCAGGCGGGAACCGGCCGGTGCCACGGAGTTGGCCGACTTCTGCCTGCGGCAACTCGAACGGCACGGCGAATACGTCGTCGCGCACCTCGAGGACATGCCCGAGGTGCGCGACTGGACGTGGTCGTGACGCCGGACGTCAGTTCATCGGCAGGGGAGTGGCGCCCTTCGCGGTGAGCATGTTCGTCATCACCGTCGCTTCGCTCTGCTGGGTGTCGACCATCGTCTGAGCGAGGCTGCGGACCGCGTCTTCCGACGCGTGCTGGGCCGCGTACTCCATCATCGGGAGCCCGCCCTGGTGGTGCCGCAGCATCAGCTGGAGGTACAGGACGTCGACGGCCGGGCCGGTGGCCTGACGCAATGCGGCCATGTCCTCCGACGACGCCATGCCGGGCATCTTCGACATCGACCCCATATGCGCGTTCTCGGCAGTCCCGTGGCTGTGACCGTCCGAGTGCTCCGACTCCATCCAGCCCATGTAGCCGCCGGACGGCAGACCCGGCTGATCCCACAGCGCGAGCCAGCCCTGCATCTGTCCGAGCTGGTTCTGCTGCGTGGTGAGGATGTCGTACGCGAGGCTGCGGACCGCCGGGTCGGTGGCATTGGCCAGCGCAATCGCCGACATCTCCACCGCCTGGCTGTGATGCACGCTCATGTCCTGCGCGAATCCGACATCGACGGAACCGGCCTCGGGAACCGGGGTACCGGAGTCCTCGAGCGGAAGCCGGGCGAGAAACCCGAGCGCGAACCCGAGGGCGATGGCCCCGATCAGCCCGATGACCAGGAGCGCTGTGCGCTGACTGGGCCGGGCCGGGGCCGCGTCGTCGACGGAATCGGTCTCGGGTCCGTGCCCGGTGTCGGCAGAACTAGCCATTGCCGCCCTCGGCCGGGGCCTGCTGCAGATCGGACGGCAGCTGCAGGTCGCTCGGGAGCTGCATGCCGCTCGGCAGCTGCGCTCCCGCGCCGCCGGATTCCGACTGGTCGGGGCTGATTCCGCCACCGTCCATCGGCACCGCGTCCGCGCCCGGCGTGGACGGGTCGAACGGCGGCGGGTTGTCCGGGTCGAAACCGGAGCCCGGGATGGACGAGCAGCTCGCGCCGACCTCGGGATACGTGTTCTTGTTGATCCGCAGTGCGGTGATGAATTGGTCGATGCGCTCGTCGTCGACGCTGTCCACCTTCAACTGGTGACCCCACGACTGCAGGGAGACGGGGCTGTCGAGGCCCGGGTACGGCGACATCAGCGTGTACGTCTCGCCGTCCACCTTGTCCTTCAGCGTCTCGACCTGGTCGGCGGACAGCTCGTCCGGGTTGTAGGCGATCCACACGGCGCCGTGCTCGAGCGAGTGCACCGCGTTCTCGGTGCGGATCGCGTTCGGATAGACCGTGCCGGTGCACGTCGCCCAGATGGCGTCGTGCGGGCCGCCGAATGGCGGCGACTGGTCGTACGCGACGCGCTGCGTCGGCTGGATGTGAATGCCTGCCGGGTAGTCGACCTTCAGGACGCCGTCGATGTTGACCGACGGGTCGGGGTTCTCGGCGCTCGGCGCGTACTTCGCGGCCTCTTCCTTCGCCTGATACTTGGGAATCAGGTTGATCGCGAGGACCGCCACGAGCGCGAGAACGGCCGCTCCGGCGCCGATCGTCAGCCAGGGGATGTTCCGGGGAGCGGACGCGCCGCCCTTGACTTTCGTTCCGCCGCTCTTCTTCTTGGCGGCCTTGATGGCCTTCGCCGACTTCGCGCCCGAGTTCTTATCGGGACCGCGACTTTCCGAACCGCTTGGCATCGATTGTGATCTTTCGGTGTGTGGGTTACGGGCGCTCGACCCCCGGCGACCGGGAGCTGAGAGCCGGGACTCAGGGCGGTCCCACTCTACTTACCCACCCTGAGCGCAACCTGGGAGAGTGGCCGGGGCCACGCTCGCCTGCGGTCGCCGGGACTCGCGGCAAGCCGGATCACCGCTCGGGACGCGTTGGCCATAGGATAGATACCTGTGACTCCAGCTGACCTTGCCGAACTGCTCCGCGGAACCGCCGCGAAAGTGCTCGCCGAACGCGGACTCGACGTGTCCGTGCTTCCCGAAACTCTCACGGTCGAGCGTCCGCGCAATCCCGAGCACGGCGATTACGCCACCAACGTCGCGATGCAGGTGGCCAAGAAGGTCGGTACCAACCCGCGTGAGCTGGCCGGCTGGCTCGCCGACGCGCTGACCGCGGCCGAGGGTATCGACAGCGCCGACATCGCGGGCCCGGGCTTTCTCAACATCCGCCTGGCCGCCGACGCGCAGGGTGCGATCGTCGCGAAGATCCTCGAGGCTGGTGCCGCGTTCGGGTCCGGCCACACGCTCGACGGCAAGAAGATCAATCTCGAGTTCGTCTCCGCGAACCCCACCGGCCCCATCCACCTCGGTGGAACCCGCTGGGCCGCCGTGGGCGACGCGCTGGGCCGGATCCTGTCCACCCAGGGTGCAGCGGTCACACGTGAGTACTACTTCAACGACCACGGCGCCCAGATCGACCGGTTCTCCCGTTCGCTGATCGCCGCCGCCAAGGGCGAGCCCGCCCCGGAGGACGGATATGCGGGCGCCTACATCGCCGACATCGCCGCCGACGTGCAGCGGCAGCGCCCGGACGTGCTGGACCTGCCTGCGGGTGAGCAGCAGGAGGTCTTCCGCGCCATCGGCGTCGACCTCATGTTCGCGCACATCAAGCGCACCCTGCACGAGTTCGGCGTCGACTTCGACGTCTACTTCCACGAGAACTCGCTGTTCGAGTCCGGCGCGGTGGAGAAGGCCGTCCAGACGCTGAAGGACTCCGGCAACCTCTTCCCGGAGGACGGCGCCTGGTGGCTCAAGAGCACCGACTTCGGCGACGACAAGGACCGGGTCGTCATCAAGAGCGACGGCAACGCGGCGTACATCGCCGGCGACATCGCCTACTTCCAGGACAAGCGCTCCCGCGGCTTCGACCTGTGCATCTACATGCTCGGCGCGGACCACCACGGGTACATCGGCCGGCTGAAGGCGGCCGCGGCCGCGTTCGGTGACGACCCCGACACCGTCGAGGTGCTCATCGGCCAGATGGTGAACCTGGTCCGCGAAGGTGTGGCCGTGAAGATGAGCAA
>NZ_WXYH01000105.1:5495-7604 GCF_009872365.1 Rhodococcus sp. T7 | reverse complement strand
GGTGCAGTCATCGGCACCGTCGTCGGTATCGGGGTCGGCACGACGCTGGCGACGGTGTTCATCCCGGGTGTCGGCCTCGTGATCGGGCCGGTGATCGGCGGTGTGAACGGCGCATTGATCGGCGCAGGTGTCGGGGCATTGGCGCTCGGTGTTCCGGCAGCAATGGCGGGCGGCGCGCTCGGCGCTCTGTTCGGCGGCATCGTCGGAGCTACGGCGTTCGGCGGCGAGGACGTGGTGATCGAGGAGCCTGCACCGGTACCGGCACCGGCACCGGAGGCAGTTGCCCCGGCGCCGCTGTGGACCCCGCCGGCTATCGATACCCGCGCTGCTGTCGGGCTGACACAGCAGGTCGTCGATCAGGTCGAAGCCGTTCCCGGTGGCAGCGGATATGTGGAGCAGGCACGCGATTTCGTCGCGGAAGCCCCCGTGTACGCGGCACAGGCCGCGCCGCAGGTCGACGCGACTGTGACGCAGGTGCGTGAGGCAGCTCTTGCGCAGCCGGGCGGCGGCCAGGTCGTGGCGGCGGTCGAGCAGGCCGGGGCGAATGCGGCCGGTGCGGCTGCACCGGTGATCGAGCAGGCAGCGGCATTCGCCGGTGCTGTCGTCGCTGGCCTGAACGCCTGACCCGGACGGAAGGGGAGACCGGCATGAAGGTACTGAGCAGGATGGCCGCGACCGCGGCGGTGGCTGTGATCGGAGTCGGGGCGGCGGGGACGGCTAGTGCGGTTCCCGCCGCCCCGGCGAGTGAGCTGGTCGGGCAGGCGTGCCCGGTCCTGTTCGCTCTGGGTATGCAGGGCACGGGGGAGTCGTCACCGGATACATCACCGACTCTCGACACCGGAATGCTCTCGCAGGTCTTCATGCCGATGATGGTCAAGACGACCGACTCTGCAGGTGACTCTCTTACCGGCCGCGCTTATGTGCCGTACCCGGCTGGGTTCGGTGGCGCGGTGCCGGGCGCGAATGTGCCGTATTCGCAGTCCGTGGAGGAGGGGTTGCAGAACCTCGAGGACACGGCCGCGGAAGTTGCGCAGGCGTGCCCGCACACGGTCTTCAGCGGGGCGGGGTACTCCCAGGGCGCACACGTGATGAGCATGTTCGCCAAGAAGGTCGGTGCGGGTGAGGGCGTGATCTCGGCCGAGAAGCTGGTCGGGGTGGCGTTGTTCGGTGATCCGACACGTTCGCCGGGTGCGTCGTTGTTCCCTGGATCTGCGGGGCAGACCTCCCCGAAGCCTGCCCCGGGAACTGGCGGCGCAGAGGTCGCGAAGGTGTCGGCGCCCACTGGGTCGGCCCCGGAAGGCGGCGGGATCGGCCCGACTGGTGATACCGCTGTCGCGTATGGGTCGTTGACCGGTCGCGTGGCGTCGATCTGCGAGCCGGGTGATCTCTCCTGTGACGCCCCGGCGAACGCCCCGATCGCCCGCGCGGCGGCCAACATTGCTGGTCAGAGCGAGTTATCTGCCGGGGATCCGATCCGGTCGTTGACGTCGATCAGCGAAGCGCTGGCGTTGACGACGATCAAGACCGCGGTGCCGGTGATCAATGAGGACATCAAGGGCACGACACTGGCGAACTTGTCGATCGAGCCGCAGAAATCGCTGTCCGAGCGGGTGGCGATCGCGTCCGATCCGCGCACACCGATGCCGACTGCGCAGGAGACGATCTCCGCGGTGATGAAGATCGGCACCATCGGGTTCAACGCGGTCAAGACCGTCGTGAAGGAAGTGCTGACGCCGGCGAACATCGCCCAACTCGCCACCGTGGGTCTCGCGAATCCCGCTGCGGGAGTCGCGTTGTTCGCACAGAAGTTGGTGGGGGCGGTACCGAAGCTGGTCCCACCGGCGACGACATCGCGGCTGACCAAGCAGGCGTTCGCCGTGGTCAAGGACAACATCAGTGACAACGCGGATCTGGTGTCGGCGACGGCGCTGACGAAGTACTGGAACACGATCCGCGCTCACGGCTCGTACGGATCGACTCCGATGACGGCAACCGGTGAGTCCGCAACGCAATTCGTTGCGGACTGGTTTGCCGCGCTGGCCAAGGACATCGCGAGTGGAGCCGACTCCTCGGCCGATACTTCGACGCCTCGTATCAGCTCGTCGACCC
>NZ_WXYH01000105.1:0-5395 GCF_009872365.1 Rhodococcus sp. T7 | reverse complement strand
GTGGGGCTGTCGTCGCGGCCGCCGCCGTGGTGGTGGGGCTGGGTGCGTGGGCGCTTCGCGACAGCCAGGACGAACAACCCTCAGCCGCCGTGGTGGCGCAGACTACGACCACAGCTCCGCCGAGCTCGCAGACCCCGCGCCCGTGGTGTGACCCGGCATCGGCTCCCGACGGTGTGATCATCGGCAACGGCCCGGGCGGAACCGATTCCGGTCCGGCCGCGATCCTCGCCTTCGATTACGCCTACTACGTGCAGCGCTCCGGGGCAGCGGCACGCGCGGCGGTCACCGCCGATGCTGTCGGCGTCGCCGCCGCGGACTCCCTCCAGAGTGCGATCGATACGGCAATCCCCGCTGGCGCCGAGCATTGCGTGACGATCCGCGCGACGACGCCGGCACGGTTCCTCGTCACGCTGCGCGAACGCCGCATCAGCGGTGAGGAAACCGACTACGAGCAGCAGGTCATGACCACACGGGTGGTCGATGGCCGTCACCTGATCGCGTCGATCGGAAAGGCAACACCGTGAATTCCCAACCCGAATGGATGCAATGGCTCAACCAGGCCCCGGCATCGGACTCCGAGGCAGAGACACCGACAGCCGCGGTCGTCCCGCTGCGCGGCGCGGCCCCCGCTGCGCCCGGGGGTGACCGGGTCACTGAGCCCACACCCAACCCGCAACAGCCGCACCGGGGGCCAGCACGTGCACCCCAGCCCGCACCGGTATGGCCGCAGCGGGCAGTGCGGCCGGCACCGGTGGTGCTGGTCACCGGCGCGGGCGGGGGAGCGGGCGCAACGACGACAGCGGTCGGTATCGCCGGAGCGTGGGCTATCGAGGAAACCGCCTCAGCAGCGGTGGTCGATCTGACTGTCGCGGGCGGTGACCTGGGAGCACGCACCGGTACCGACGACAAGGCTCCCGCGATCGAGACGATCGCGGACGCGGATGACCCCGCCGCGATCGTGGCATCACTGCCCGTGTCCTCGGCCGGGGCACGCATCATCGACCGCGGTGAGCTGCGGTTCGACGATCTCCCGGTACAGCAGGTGGCAGAGATTCTCCGGCCCCGCGTCGACACCGTGGTCTACGACCTGGGGCCGGACGCG
Organism: Rhodococcus sp. T7; assembly: GCF_009872365.1. Lineage (NCBI taxonomy): Bacteria > Bacillati > Actinomycetota > Actinomycetes > Mycobacteriales > Nocardiaceae > Rhodococcus > Rhodococcus sp. T7. The sequence continues at coordinate 4,293 of NZ_WXYH01000105.1, read as the reverse complement.
CTGCGGCTACGCGAGTGCACCACGCTGCGGGAAGACACCGAGGCGGTGTTCGTGCTGGTCGTGCAGGCGCGGGCGGATTCGTTCAACCGGTTGCGCGGTTACCTGGACTTGCTCGGGCAGGCAGCCGGGAACGACGTGTTCGACCGCACCGTGGTGGTGATCTCCCATCAGAACTCCGCCGAACCCGATGTCGATCCGGCCGAGCTGATCGCCCATGTGTCCTCGGTGGTGCGTGCCGTCGAGGAGGTTCCCTACGACCCCCATCTGGCCACCGGTGTGGCGATCGCGAGCTGGGAACTGCGCGCGGCCACGGTCGACGCCTACGCCCGTATCCAACGGGCGACGGCGGCAGTGCAGGGTCGTGATCGGTGATGGCGGCACTGAACTTCTCCCGCCGCGTCCAGCCGCAGAACACGGCCTCACACATGCCTGTCCGTGCCCCGAGCCATGTCGCCGAGATCTGGGATCGGCCGGTACCTCGCGGCCACAGCGGTGCTGCCCCGTTGGTCTGGCTCCTCGGAGCACACGGCGGAGCAGGGATCAGCACCCTCGGTCACGTCCTGGACTTCGCCGGTGAGTGCGGCCAGAAGTGGCCGGGACCGTTCGACGGCGAGTCCCCCTTCGTCGCGATCGTCGCCCGCGAACGTGTCGGCTCACTCGACCAGGCCGGGGATCTGCTGCGCCAGCACATCGCAGGCACAGCCGGCAGCAGCACCGTCATCGGACTGATCACCATTGCCGACCGGCCCGGCACCAAGATCCCGAAGGAGATCGACCACACCCGCCAGATCGTCAGCGGCCTGGCGCCCGCCACCTGGCGAATCGGGTGGATCGAACACTTCACGCGCGTGCGCAACCCGCGAGAGCTTCCGGTGTGGTCGCACGGCGACCCGCCACCGGAGAACAGGAAACGCGCAGCAGAGGACCCCACGGTCGTGCCCAGCGAGATCGCCGAAATCGCTGGGGCGCTGCGTCAATCGATCATCCAACGCCTGAACCCCGGCATCTGACCGGGTTTCACACAACAAGGAGGACAACTCGAAATGATGCTGCTACATGCCACGCTCGACACGATCAGCGTGCTGGCCCAGGGAATTGAACTGCCCCCCGAACCGCCCCCGAAGTCGGAGAAGCTACTCACCCTCGGCCGCTGGGCCTCCTGGGTGGTCATGTTCTCCGGCGTTCTCGCCCTGGTCTACGGCGGCGGGAAGTTCGGCTGGGAGAAATTCAACGGTGGCAGCCTCGAGTCGCCGAAGATCATCGCCGGCGCACTGGTCGGCGGCGTGGTGGCCGCCAGTGCAGGCGGGATCATGGCCGCGGTCGTGTCATGACCGTGATCGCGATGTGGATCCCCTCGGCCGCCGTCACCGACCCGCTGCTGCAGCTCGGGCGGTACCTGAGCTGGATCATCTTCGCGATTTTGACCATCCGACTCGTCTGGTACGGCGGCCTTTTCGCCTGGAACAAGCAACAGAACCCGTACGAATCCGAACCCGCCGCGCGGATCGGGATGACTCTCATCTCCGCGGTCCTCTATTCGGCGGCCAGCGGTATCTCCGCCGCACTCCTGACGTTCTGAGAAGAAAGGACCATTCCATGGTCACCACCCGCCGCGCGGCAGCAGCACTCGCCGCTGCCGCAGCGGCGGCGTCCCTGATCGCCGGGTGCGGCTCCGATGAGGAGAGCTCCGCAACCGACTCGGTCACCACGACGACGCCGCCCGACCCGACCACCCCACCCGCAGACCTCGAATGGGACCAATTCCAGTCGATCTGGCTTCCGTTCGCCGCCGAAGGCCCCGCCAGTAACACCGGCAACGGAGCAGTGTCCGGGTTCACGCACTCCCCACAGGGTGCTGCCCTCGCCGCGATTCACCAGACGGTGCGCATGTCGGTCGCTCGGGATGACCAGTGGGCGATCGTCGTCCACAACGGCATCGCTCCCGGCCCCGAACGTGACGCGTTCGCTGTCAATCGCTCGCAGATCAGCGTCACCGCGGCCGCCGACCCGGCCGAGGCCCCCTTGCTCAGCGGCTATGTCGTCGACAACTACACCGACGAGCGCGCAGACATCTCGATCCGCACCGCGTTCTGCGACAAGTCGGTCTCGGTCACCGCCACCACCGTCGTCTGGACCGGGCAGGACTGGAAGCTCCAACTCCCCGCAGCCGATGACCCGACACCCCGGGTCTACGTCTACGACCCGCAGACCGTCGACTACCACACCTCCCGCGAGGTCACCCTCGACGCGCCGGACACGGCGTGCACCGGGCAGGAGGGCACTCCATGAACACCGGCAACAACGACACCCAAGAGACAAGCCCGGAAACCGGTGACAAGCAGCCAACTCCGGCGGCCGCTTCCTCCAAGATGCGCGGCCTCGGGATCGGGTTCTGGGTCTCGGCGACGTTCATGGTCATCGTGCTCGTCGGCGGACTGACCGCCTATGTCGTAGGTCGCGAGGACACCACCGCGGCGAGCGGGGGCGGTGCCCCGGCGACGGCGCCACCACAAACCGATCGCGACGACTGGGGCCTGCCCTACACCGACGAGCTCGGCCGCCGAGTCGAGGTTCCCCCGAGCCCGGACGGCGCCGCCCTCGAGCAGGACACCGCGGCCCGCAAACCCGCCGACGACACCACCAGCGCTCCGGGCGGACTGCAATGGCAGCAGATCCGCAACTACCCCTTGCCCTTCTCCACCACCGACGGTCCCACCGGTATCGACGGTCGCATGGCCACCGGATTCGCCCAAACCCCGCGAGGTGCAGCGCTCGCCGGTATCCAGCTCTACACCCGCGGCGGCGCTACCAACGCCGGTGCAGCCGAGTTCTACACCAACCGAGTCGTCCCGGACAGTGACCCGCTCGAGCAGCTGCGCCGAGAGTTCTTGCGCCGGGCCAACGATGCGGTTGCCGCCGGTGAAGGCGACAAGCTGGCCTTGTTGCCGTACTTCCGTGTCGTCGCCTATCGGATCGTCCAGTGGAGTCCGGAACGCCCGGACTACGCCAAGATTGAGTACGCGATGCTCAAAGAGAGCGGCACCGGCTGGATCTCTACGCCGATGGAGCTGCTCTGGCGCGGCGGGGACTGGCAGATCAAGCTCACCGCCGATCTCTACGGCGGGCAGAAGGACCTCAGCAACATCGGGGGGTGGACCCAGTGGCCCGCCGCGTGATCCATGTGCTGACCGCACTGGCGCTCACCCTCGCCGTACTCCTCGGTGTCGCGAATACCGCTGCGGCACAGGAACCGGAACCGAAGCCTGGTGAGGATCGCTCCCTGGTGTGCCAGGGAGCGGAAGCACTCGGTGAGGGACTGGGGACGGTAATACCTGGCTTCGGTGCCATCAACGTGCCTGGACTACCCAGTAGCGGCGACGTCGTCGGGAACTGGGCCGGGAACATGTGCGACCACAACGGCAACCCAGTCGCGGCAGTCAAGGACTTCGCCAGCGAACAACTCCAGGAGCAGTGGGATTCGCAGTTCGGCAAGATCGTCACGTCGATGCTGGACGGGATGTCGCAGGCGATGGTCATGGCGATCATCTGGTGGATCAAAATCCCCAATGCCGACCTCGAATTGTTCGCTCCGCTGGCCCAGATCAACGAGTACACGGTCTGGATCCAGTCCTTCCTCTTGATCATCTCGATCGGATTCATGGCACTGCGGTTGGCCGCGGCACGACGGCAACTGATGGTCGATCAAGCCGAGGAGACGTTCCGCACCATGGTGCGGGTAGTCGTGACGGCCGCGATGATGTCGGTAGTGGTCGCCCTGGCGACAGCCGCGGGTGATGCCTTCGCGACCGAAGTCGTCAACGCGACATCGAATAACGATCCCGCCGGGACCGTGCAGGCGATGATGGTCCTGGGCGCCTACTCCGGGCTGGCACCGGGCCTGATGCTGCTGATCGGCCTGGTCGGCGCTATCGGTGCCCTCGCACAGGCGTTCTTCATGCCGATCCGGCAGGGATTCCTCATCGTCGCTGTCGCCGCGTTGCCCGTCGCGGCCGCGGCCGGAGGAACGAAGACCGGAACACAGTCCTACGAGAAGCTCCTCGCCTGGGTCATCGGGTTTTGCCTGTTCAAGCCCGTCGCATCACTGGTGTACGCGATGGCATTTCTGACAACCCAGTCCTCTGCGCTCGACGTCCCCGAAGGACAAACCCCGACCCTCGAACAGTTTCAGTACTCGCTCATCGGGATCTCCCTGCTCGCCGCTACGGCACTGGTCCTGCCCGCTCTGATGCGGCTGATCACTCCTGCTGTATCCGCGGTCGGGAGCGGTGGTGG
>NZ_WXYH01000104.1:0-7839 GCF_009872365.1 Rhodococcus sp. T7 | reverse complement strand
TCGGCGAGCTTCGCGGTCCGGCGCCCGAGCAGATACCCCGCCCCGACGGCCGCCACCAACTGACCTCTGGTTTTCATCGCCCTCACCCACAGTTGCCGAGCCGTTACCCGCGCACCTCGGCGCCGGCGGGCGCCAAGATATGTCGGGACCGTTCCCGGCGGGGGTGCGCACACCGTGCTTACCCCAGGCTCGGGTGCTTAATCATCAGCAAACAGCACCCCATCGGCAGTGGGCGTCACCGATACTGGAAGGCCCCATTCGACGACGCATCTGCCGCCCAGCTCCGCTTCACCGGAGCGGATCACCCACACCTCTCCCTGGTCCTCGACCGGACAACGGATTCGCGCACGACCGAAGTCTGACAAAACGTAGCCCCGGCGGCCCGCCGCAGCCACCTGACCATCGAAGGATCCTCCGTCAATCGGAGGGCTGGTCTACGGGCCTTCGAATATGCCCACTCCACCTTCAGGGACTTGACCAGCACCGGCAGTCCGGAGCAACCGCGGTCCGCGACGGATCACGACCCACCGGGCGCGCCCTCCCGTCGCGTCGGTTACCCCTGCCCATCCCCGGGCATTCGGACGGCATCGCTACCTATCGAGTACTCGATAGCCACCGGCAACGTCGTCGAGACCAAGGACATCGACACCGCGGACGATACACACGTCTGTTTCGTCGACATCCGTGCCGACAACAGCGAACTCGGCTGGCGGATGGAAGTCCAACACACCGACGGCTGGTCATTCTTCGACGACACCGAGGGCGATCGCCAGGGCGATCGGACGGGCAAGTGCCAGGACCGTTGAAAAGGCGTTCGGCGCAATCGGTGATCACCCGCACCGCGGCACCCTCGTCGAACGCGTGGGAAGTCCACCACACCGGGGCACTTCCAGGACAGACGCATCGCGCGAGTCCCACGACGGCGGTTGCTCCAGCGCCACCATATCTGCCAACGCCACCGTCACGTACGCCAACACCCGTACCGCGCGAGCGCCCGCGCTCCGCCGGCAATTGCGGGAACCGTCGGTTCTTCGGGCTCGAACCTGCGAAGAGGTAGTCGGATACGGTCAGGTGGGCATCGCGTCAGACCGCAGGGGAGATCGTCCGCGGGTCCTCGCAGAGGTCTGTGCTGCAGTCCTTCCACGTGACCGCGATCAGAGGGGCGCAGCCGACGGTGAACTCCGCTGCCGCCGCGTGAGCCCATAACCAGTCCCCGCTGCTGTGCCGGAGGCGAAAAAACGTGCTCCGAGGGGCGTTGGTGCCGTGCATGTCCCGGAGGAAACGCCGCCACCGGGGAGTATCGGACGGCAACAGTAGCCACTCGAATTCACCTACGAGCTGCTCGACGCGATAACCGACGAGTGCGGCGGACGCGGGATTGTCGATGAGCAGTTGGCGCCGATCGTCGAAGACGCACATCGGTTGCGGCAACATCGTGAACAGTGCCTCGAGTACCTCGCCGCGGCCCGGAGCGGCAGAGGTGCTGCACGGCACTGTCGGGACAAACAAAGTATCGCCCTACGGGCCGCTGTAGGACATGGTGGGAACCGATTGCTCTTCCACTACACGTGCTCCTCTCGCCGCGGCAGACTGCTCAGCTTCGGTGTACCCGCGAAGACGAATCTGCTAATCGGTGGGACCAGGGACAAGGCAACTCGTGTGTCAAGGCAACTCGTGTGTCACTGTGGCCCACTGCATCGATACGTCGAACCCTGACCGTTCGGCGATGATCCGGGTGCCGCGACGTAGATGTCGTCCGGAGCCGCCGGGCTCGCCGAGTCGATGCTCGCCGACCTCAGCGTCGTCGTGGACCTCCTACGCGTCCCGCTCATCCGATGCGCGGGCCTGGCCGCCCTCGACTGACCCGCGCTCCTCTTCTCCGAGCAGTGATGCCGCCTCATCGTCGCCGGCGGTCCGGTATGCACTCGGCCCTCGATCAACTCGGCCTTTGTACGAGGAGAACCGATGCCGACGCCGGCACCATGTCCGCGGTGGGCAGTAGCAACGTCGGCCCGTCCCCCGGAGGAACCAATCGGGGCTCGGATGGCGCCGGCGTCACGTCCAAAGCCTTGCGACACCGCACAGGAACCGGCACCCCCAACACGACCAACGCCCGTCCCCGCCTCCGCCGGTTCACCGACTGACGTCCATCACACTCCACCGCCGGCAGCCGGCTTCCTTGTCACGGCCACCGTGCAGATACTCGACGGACCACCGGCCAACTACGGCATTACCCATTCCGCCGAACCTGCCGGGTGGGCGTGGGCGACCTTCTGCACCCGCGGCGCCGGCACACCTCAACCACACAAATTGTCCGGAAACCCTTGCCAGCGATAATGTTCCGCGCTAATCGCTTGAATCAGGGTTGGCGATACAGTTGCACCTCAGCGTGCTTTTCCCACTGCGATTGTCGGCACCCGCACACCGGCTATCAGGTCAGATCCTCGGTCGGAGCGGAGGCGGCATTGTCCTTGATCGACGCAATCCCGTTCTGCGCCGCCGCCTTCGAGGTGTAGCCCTGGCTGGCCGCGATGATCTCCCCGTTGGCCGCCTTCAGATGAAACCGGAACTTGCCCGCTGTGTCCTTGAAAAGTTCGAACTTCGCGGCACGCTGCCCGACTCGGTGGGAGCGCTGCAATCTTGGCGATTGTGTCGAATTCGTCGCTGTTGCGATCGAGAACACTCCTCCGCTGGATCGTACTCATCGATGAGCTTCGATCGTGTGGGCCGCCGGGATGGACTCTTCTGGCATCTCTGATCCTTGTTCGTTGTCGGCCGACGAATTGCCGAGGTGTTGATCCGAACAGGCTTTAGGTATGGGCTCCATCGATACGGCCCGCCACCGGGGTCCTGACCGTGTCGCCCGACAAAGGCAGCGGACCTGAGCGACCGCCGAAGGCGACCCGTTACCGGCATCGCGTCGGACCCTGCCGGCTGCGCGGTATCGGCTTCGGAGGCGGCATCGATCCAAGCCCGATATCCCGGGTTTGTGCTTCGGAGGGCGTAGGTACGACGCCATCAGACACGAGTCAATGCCTCCCCCATCGTGCGGTTGAGGGTGCCGAGCGAGCGGACGGCACCGCGAACCGGCCCGGGCGTAGTGGTCGCCTTCAGCATGACGTCGGGTGCCGAGGTTTCGGTGAGTTTCTCCGGAGGCTCTACGTGCTCGCCGGCGAGTGCGCGTTTGACGTCGGCGATGGTTGCCTGGGTGACGTCGGCTGCCTGGCGCAATGCCGTCGCGGTCGCCTGCGACGGTCCGCTGTCCGGTTCGTCGCGAGAGGCGCTCACCCCCGATCGGGCGAGTGCATGAGACGACCGATTGCCGGCGCTCATGATCCGCAACAACCGCTTCGCTCCCCGACGGGTCCGCGTCGTCGGTCCCATTTCCAAGGGTTTGCCCGCCGTGACAAGGTCCTTCAGCGCGTTGTCCAGCTTCCGGATGTCGGCGACGAGGTCAGTGTCGCTGCCTGGTTGGACGACGGCTCCGATAGCGGTGTCGATGAGGGCAGTCATCTGATCGAGGTAGTCGTCGATTTTCGAGATCAGCGTCGATTCCGTTCCGGTGGAGAGGATGAAATACGCCGCAGCTATTCCGACGATTCCCCCGGCCGCCGTTTCGTAGATGCGCAGTTCGAGTACCTCGATGCTGAATGTGCCGAGCAGTCCGTACAGCATCGCAAGCATGACGGTGACGAAGAAGGAGAGCAATGCGTAGGCAACCGTGACCAGGTAGAACGCGAAGAACACGCAGACGACGAGTAGGAGCAGCTGCAACGGCTGGTTGTTTCCTACCAACGCGGACAGCAATACTCCTGCAAGAACTCCCGCGATGGTGCCGACGACGCGGTGGCCTGCACGAGAGAGAATCTCACCGCGGGTAGACGCTCCGGTGAAAACGAGGAAGGCCGTCAGGACCGCCCAGTACCAGCGGTCGGGCGAGATGAGCTCACCGAGAATCGTTGCAGCGCTGGTCGCGACGGCGACCTGGATCGCGGCTTTGGTGCTCGGATTCCATCCGGCGTCCGTTTCTTCGCCCTCGTCCGGCTTCTTCTTCGGCTCGGATTCTGTTCGCAGGGCATTGTTGGTGATGTGATGGATCGCGATGTGTGCCTGCACTGCTCGCATCGCGACGGCGGTCGCGATACCCGTCGGAGTCGATGGATCGGACTTGTCTGCGGCCGCGGTGGCGAGACGTCGGGCAGCGCGGAGTTGGTCGTCCGACGGATTGTTCTGTAGGCACGATCCCAGTGCCGTGGTTGCCTGCCCCAGCGAGTTCGGCCATGTCTTGTTCGGGTCGAGCGCCCACAGTGCGCTGACGAGTTGTTCGGTAGCGATTTGCGCGTCGAAGATACGAACCGACAGATCATCATTTGTGACGCTCAGGAGCTGGGCGGCATCGTTGCGGTCGAGCCAGTCGTCGATCATCAGCGCGGTGCTTCCGAGCCGGTCGAGTTTCCTGCGGAGGAGATCGAGATTCCGGTCACCCCTGCGCGACGCCACCTCCAGCACGTCGATCGACGCGGCCCGCAGCGCCCGCACCAACCGTTTGACTTCGAGCCCGGGCCGGTCCGGCACGATCACGGTACGAACGAGGAGCGAGATACCGACGCCGCCGACGATGGACACGGCGAGGATGGGAATCTGCCCAGGCTCGGCCCGAAGGAAGAGCGCGAAGAAGTAGCAGATGAACGCGACCATCCCGAGAGCCGTACCTCGCGGGCCGTAGCGCCGCACCCAGACGGCCGCGAAGAGCACCACGATGAAGCCCACATCGGCGACCTTCCCATACTGGGACAGCACCGCGGACAACGACACCGCCGCGATTGCAGGGAACACGAGCAGCAGTGTCGTGATCACCCTGCTGTGCTGATCCCTGTCCTTGACCGCCGCCGAGGACTGCATCGCGACGACCGTCCCGAGCAGCGCGACGGTCAGTGGCTGGCCGATCAGGGTGGAACCCGGCAGCAGCACCACCATCGCGAGCACGACGGTGATCGTCGTGGCGGTTGCGGCACGGAGCCGCAGCCTGCCGGGATCGGAGACCGCGAGAAAACGGACCGCCTCCTGCGCGAACCGAAAAGCCATTCACCGATTGTGCGCCTCCGGCACCCGCACATCCGACAACCCGCCGCACACAACCCCGGGTCCACCCGCGCCGAAACTGCCGACACGCGAACTGTCACTGGAGGAGGATCGAAAACATGAACACCAACGAGACAACCGGAACCGACTGCGCACCCTGGTGCACCAACAACGATGCCCGCGGGCACACCGATCACACCTGCATCGGCGACAACAGCGACTGCATCGAGCTGACCGCAGCACTGGACTACCTCACACTGGACGAAGACGGCGTCGAATCGTCCTTCTGCTTCGTCACGCCCGTCCGAGAGGCAGACCGCCGACCCGGCGTGTCCATGACCTGGGAGGTCGGTCACCACCCCGAGTTCCGGCCACGCCTGACACCGGAAGAGGCCCGCAGGATCGCCGCCGAACTCATCGCGACTGCCGACTTGATAGAGGGTCGCGGCTGACCCACAACGACATTCGAGACCAGGTGGCGGCGCAGAGGCGCACCGATCCGACCACGGCGCCACCCTACACAGCCTGGCGAAGCTGGCGGAGGTCACCACGTTCGCGGAAGCCACATACGTCCACACACTCCTCGACCTTCCCACCCACGCCGATTTGGAACAGCCCCGCCCCGTGGTCACGTGAGAGCCCCAGAAGGCGCAACCACCATCGTCAACGACCGCATGCTCGCAAAACCCCTGTTCCGAGGGCCGCACAAGCTCTCAGAAGGGCACCGGGGTCGCGAGCAGCCCAGTTCCGACTTCGCGCCCGGAGAGGATGCGGCAGAACTCGACGGCATCGAGTTCGAGGGTTTCGCCGTCGGTACCCGACGACCACGTTCCCCCGGCAGGACCGGTAAGCCTCAGCCGGAACGGTTGTCCGTGACGCCCCGCCCATTCGCGCACCACGTCGGCTATCAGTTCACCGTCGTGGTCGGCGGACAGGCGCACCGGTCTGCCGATCGCCCGGCTGAGATCCACACGGTGCATCCAGACATCACGAGTGAGGATCACATCGGTGACGAATCCGATGGTCCACCATTCGCTGATTCCCGCAATCGCCTGCGGTTCGGGCATTCGACGTCGGCGAATGATCGCGGGTGTGCGCCTGCGTCCCTTCACCGCACTGGGGCCGAGGGTACGGAAGTGCATGATGATCTGCGCCGGGGTCAGCGCGGCACGCTCCCGCACCTGGAGGTCGGTGAGGTGATCGATGAACTCACCTCCGCCGCCCTTTGCGAGGGCCTTGTGCGCAAGCTTCTGTTGCCGCCGACCCTCTCGGATCGACGAGGCATACGCCGCCATGCCGAGGACATGGCACGCAAGCTGCCGCACATCCCATGCGGGACACTCGGCTGGCGCCGACCACTGCTCGGGAGTCAGCGATTCGAGCAGCTCGGTGAACCGGTCGTACTCGGTTGCGGCCAGGCGCATCGCCGTGCGGTGATCGAGCTGATCTGCGGAGTGCCGTACCGGCACGAAGGTTGGTTGTGGACTGCATCGTAGGCTCCTTTCGTCGTGGAACTCTTCGATGTCGACGCTACGATCTCCCTGCTGGGAGCGATATTCCACAAATCTGGTATATCCCGGCACCGGATCGAAGCGTGAAGTGATGAGCGCCTATTTGCGCACACCACCGATGCGTGCTCGGCAAACGGTGGCAATAGCATCGAGGCGAGATCGGTCGAGCACAGAGGGCAGCGGGTGAAGCTGTGGACGGGGGTGAGCTCCTCGGCTCGAATGCACCCGCACAGGGCGGAAGTTTCCGGTTCTACCTCGACGGCGAACGCTGGCACTGGTCCGACTCCGTCGCCCGGATGCACGGCTACCAGCCGGGTGAGGTCACGCCCACCACCGAACTCCTTCTGTCCCAAAAGCATCCGGACGATCAACCGCAGGTCACGGCACTGTTCGACAAGATGATCCACGTCGCCGAGCCGTTCAGCAGCAAACACCGCGTCACCGTAGGGCGGTGTGCGGTGGGCGAACTCGGACGACACTTGGCACCGATCGGGGGCAATCATCGCGGCGGCGGCCGGGCCGAGTGGTGTCGAAGTGGCTGTACCCGTGGGTAACAGAGGCATCCGAACAGCGTTCGCAAGACGGCTCGCTCGTCTACCGGTCGGCGCGTGCGCTCCGCCCACCCCAAAGCGGACGCCACAGCGGGTTCTGGGGCGCCGCTGTGATCTCCCCGGCAGGGTGAAGAGACGTCGCAGATATCAGCGCAGCAGCGAAGGAAATCTCCACCTAGGGCACGACTGTGATCCCACCCGAAAAGTGGCGTGTCCTGCGTCACAGTATCCGAATCGTCGTGTCGAACTTTCTACACTCGTCCTCGCACCGGCCCTCCCCCGCATTCGAGCCGGTGCCGCGAACCCCGCCAACCGACCCCCAGTTGCCGGCGGGGTTCGCTCATCCCGATCCCGATCCGCAATCCACGCGGAGCGAATGGCCTGGTTACACGCGCCCGGTCCGGATCGAGGGCTCGCCCCATCCCCGACTGGCCGCCACGCTCCACCTCCCGACGGTGTGACACCAAGACCCTGCCGCACGGACACGGACAGCTCGTGGACCCGCGAACCGGGAGCGGCTCACGGCCACGACGCGTCACCGGCTGTGACGGCAGTTACTTTCCAGCGATTCTCTTCACCATCGAGCGCCGGGACATTACCCTTGACCACACACCCTGCACCCGCCCCTTCCGGGCGACACAGGGGGTGAAGCATCCGGGGTTACTCCCGGTATCACCGATGTCGAGCCCAGGCAT
>NZ_WXYH01000103.1:0-7989 GCF_009872365.1 Rhodococcus sp. T7 | reverse complement strand
CGGAGGGCGTCAGGAAGCGCCGGGCTCGCACCCACCCGCTGGTCCGGCCGAGATGGCGATGGTGGGGTGGGTATGAACCAGCTTCGGATCTGACCGAGTCCCTGACTAATTGGGTCGCCGTCTTCACTCGACCCGCTGCGCAGCCACCCCTGACTTCACCAAGTGCACACAATGGGTGCCGACCCCGCCCTCTTCGGCGCCCAGCTTCCCTACGAAACTCGAACCACGGTCCGAACTTCGTGTGAGGTGATGCACCGTGCATCACCTCTGACTGAGCACCTGGTGTCACCCGAGCACCTACTGCGGCGTTTCTCCCACCCACGCCGGCACTCTCGACAGGCGCAATCCCTGACTGCGGTGGGGTTCGTGCTTCCCGATTGACTGCCGCAGAGCGGCGACGACGTCGACCTCAGCGGTCGCGGTGTGCGACCTACTCGCGGTCGCAGACCTCGTGTGCGGCGAAGCGAGTCACTGCCGGGACGCCCACCCGCCTCGATCGACGCCTTCAGCCCCGCCCTGCGGAGATGAAGAATAGTTTTGATTCTCGCCGAATGACTGGTGTGCTTGCACTTCCGATCGATCTCACACTTGCACCGTCGATGCCGGAGCTGATACCTCCCCCACATCGGCGACTACCTCCACCACAGCCGTGGGCGCCGCGGTTTCCACTCGCACCTCGGCCGGCACCGAGAAGACAACACTCGAAGCATCATCCGCCGACACCTGCATCGGTCGAATCTTGTGTTAGCTACGCTAGCTAGCGTAGCTACTTTTTCTACCTCCGCTACCAGTTCCGGGGGTACTACACCGAAGACATTCCGTCGCAGCGATATTCACCCGCTGCGAGTCTGCGGGACAACCCGGGCAGCCTTTCGTCACTGTGATGAAAGACCACGGTCAAGGTAGCGGCATTGCGCCGGCGGCCAGCCATCGGTCGACGTCGACTAGGGGTGGCGTCCCAATGACCCCGTACCCCTTGATATACTCCTCACCGTCGGCAATGACTACCACCGCAACCCGCGGACCGAGTAGTCCCTCATCGCCTTGTCGATCTTGGCGTCGAGGTCGTTGAACGCGTCCTTCGCGTTCGTCGGGACGCTCGTAGTTGTGGTGGTCGACTCCTTCGAACATGCCGGCGATGCGAGCACCGCCAACCCCTGCGACCGCCCCGCCAAACACCGTCCGGCGCGACAACTCGGGGCCACCGACGGCGAACACCTCGGTCGTCATCAGCGTGGCGGGAGAATGTCGTATGCCGGCAGTTGCGTCGTGTCCGTGCAGGATGTGTCCGGCTTCTCCGGATTGTCGAAGAACGACGCGATGATCTCGGCTCCGCATGGTGGCTCTGCATACACACCGTGTGCAGCTCCGGGCACTACCGCGACGATGGATTGTGAGAGATCCTTCGCGATGTAGTCGCCCCACACCGCTCCGGTCTGCCCGTCGTAGGTACCGGACAGCACAAGCGAAGGGATGTCGCTGACGGTGATGTCTCGGATCGAGTCAGGGGCCTTCGGCACGTCCCACACCTTGCAGGCGTCGCGCAGGAACGGCAGCTGTGGCGCTTGGGCCCGAACGGACTCCGGGAGTTCAGGGAATTCCTTTTCCGCCTGTTGCATGGTCTGCTCGACGGTCTCGAACGGGATCCATTCACGGCACCAAATGCTCAGGGTGAGGCCCCAGTGGAGGACGCCCCTGTCCGGATGCCCCCAGACCTCGGCCCACCGCGAGGCAATGGGCTGCGCGTTCCCGTGTGCGAGCTCATCGACGGTTGACGGGAACTCTTTGGGTAGGTGGGTGGCCACGGGGACAAACCAGTTCAGCAGCATTCCGCCGTCGACGACAACCTTCGTCTCTCCTGCACCCTCGACGTTGACCGTCGTGGTGATGGGCTTCGCTTCGAGCTCGTTGACCAGCCGGATGAACGTTGCCCCCAGGTCGGGATAGCGCTCGTTGCATGCCGGCTGGTCCTCGCATGCCTTGACCATGTTGTCGAATGCTTGGCGAGCGCTGGCCCAGGTCCACCCCAGGGCACCGGCCGATGGAGGCGTCACTCCGTCGAACACGATCGACTCGATGGCGTCGGCGTCGTGACGCATGTAGATCAGCGCAAGGTCGGTACCGTACGAGTGGGAGAACACATTCCACTTCTCGAGGCCGAGTGCCTTGCGTAAATCAATCAGGTCATAGGTGCTCTCGGTCGAATTGAAGGCCGAGAGGTCAACGGTGGGAGCCAGGCGGTCGTGGCAGTCCTGCACCGCTTCTACGTACGCATCCCGTGTGGACTCGGCGTTCCACGCCATGCCGATCCTGTGGGCGAAGAACTCGAAAATCTCCGGGCAGGGCAACGGCGAGCTGGACGTGATGTTGCCGCGCTGTCCCATCAGGATCAGATCGCGATCACGGTTCAGCGGCACGTCCGGGTTGACCGGGGGATCGGTGACCGCATCCTGACCGGGCCCGCCCATGAGAAAGACGATCGGAGCCTTGGCCGGCGGCTGCGTTTCCGACGGAACGATCGCCACTGCCAAGCGCAAGGATCCGCTGTCTTCTCTGGTGCGGTTCACCGGTACCACCAATTCCCCGCAGCGAGCATTCTCCAGCAGTGGGACCGGATTTGGCGTCTTCGCGCACGGACCCTCGACAAACTCCGCCGGCGGATGATCCACAGTCGTCGGTGACGAGCCGGGCGGCTCGGAATTGCTGCTACACGCTGAGCTGACGAGAATCGAGACAAACGCAATCGCCGCTATTTGGTTCACACACCGCATGTCAACCACCCTGAATGGCGACCGCCCGAACCTTGTGTTCGGGCTCGGCCCGAGTATCTACTCGGATAAATCCTGGCACACCCATAGCAGTGGGAGCGCCGTTACCGGCGAAGCGGCCCCACAGGCCGCTGAAATCCGGCCTCGATACCTCGATGAGGACCGCCGTCGCCCTGGTGAGGGCCTCGAGTGTGCTGTCGGCGTAGGTGTGGCCGTTGTCGAACGCGCGGGCCATGTACGGGACGGGTGTAGACCTCCGCCCGGTCCCCGTGCGCCGCGGCAATGGCCTCGGCGACCGGTGCGAGAATCCCGACGGATGAGTGGGTCGGCGGTCTCATCGGTTTCCCAGGTCCCTGGATGTCTAGATCGAGCGGCGGCGACGGACTCGTATTCGCAGACCCTGCGGTTCGATGTTCATTGGTTCACCCAATGTATCGACCAATCGGAAAGTTCTGCCTGTCGTTCCTTTCAACGATGCGCCCCAGCGGGTACGCTCCCGGCGTCACGAATGTGCTTGATACCGTGTGGAACTGAGCGTACCGACCGCCTGGGCGGGCTACTTGATGCGTGATCCGCGGACGCAGTCGGCGTTGCGCGGCGGGAAGGGTTCACCATCGTTGTATTCGCGTTCGAGAACGGCGAGGTAGCGGGCGAGGGCTTCGTCGACGAGGTCGGACCAACTGTCGGGGGCGCCGGCGATATGGCCGATCGCGGCGACAGCATTCTTGCCGTCTTCGACCTTGGCGCGGTTGAGATAGACCGATTCCAGCGACTTGTCCGCGGACACCCGTGTGGTGGTCGTGTCCTCGTCGAGGGTCACCGGCCCCGGCTGGGATTCGCAGGTGGTGGCCGCTTCCCGAGCGACGGCCACGCCCTGCTCCACGAGGTTGGGCAGTCGCCGCTTGCGTTCGACGGGGTTGTTGGCGAGTCCGGGCTCGCGTGTCACGCTGATCAGGAGATCCTTCCGACGAGTTCTCGCGCACGTCCCGACCTGATGGGCGCCTGCGCGAGGCTGGGGACGGCGTTCGAGAGGGTTGCTGGCGAGGCCGGGTTTACGTGTCGCGCTCATCAGGACATCCTTTCGACGAGTTCTCGGGCGGCATCGCGATAGGCGCGGGCCGCGGAGGACGACGGTGCCCATCTGACGACGGGTTCTTCGGCGCTGTAGCTTTCGGTGACACGGACCGACTTCGGGATGATGGTCCGCATCGTCTGATCAGGGTAGGTCTCGCGGAGCGCGGCGAGGACCTGCTGGTCGATGACCTGACCGAGTTCGACGCGGCCACACAGAATGTGATTGAGCCGCGCGGTGGGGTTGAGCAACTCGACCTGCTCGCTGATGTAGTTCTCGATCCGCATGAGCGCTTCGAGTTCCATCGCTCCCGTCATGACAGCGGCGAGCACGTCGGTGCAGGCGACGAGTGCACTGATGGTCAGATGGTCGAAGTCTCCGGGGCAGTCGAGGAGGTTGAAGTCCACCTCTGGGGCGCCGACAAGGGCTTTACGCAGGACGCCGTGCGCACCGGGCTTCTTGAGGAAGTAGGGCCCGACGGAATCGAGTTCCTTGGTGGCAGGTACAAGGTGAATCCCGGACGCGGTGATGGTGGTGGCATCCTCGATGCTCGCCACCATCATCAGCACCGACAGGACATCGTTGTCGACGGCCTCGGGCGTGGCACCGAGCCAGGTGGTGGCGTTGCATTGCGGGTCGAGGTCGACGACGCGGACGGTGTAGCCGGCTTCGACGAGGGCCTGGGCGAGATTGACGGTGCTCGTGGTTTTGGTGGAACCACCTTTGTGGTTGACCACCGCGATGGTGCGGGTCATGGCCTGTCCCTTCGTGCAACAAATAGTGCCGTAACGTGCACTGATCCGTGGAGGCGTTCAGTGTCGCGTTGACGTTTTCCGTTCCGCGAAGTCCTGCGATCATCGCTGACGGCGGACAATCTACTGTCACTATCGCGGCGAGCAACAGGTCGCCACTCGCCGCCCGGACCGGTGATCCGTCACGGTCCCGATCTGCAGGATTCCGCGGATCGTTGTGTCGCGGTCTGCTTCTGTTGAATCGATGCCAGTAGCTCGGTCAGGCCGGTGTCGGCCGCGATCAGCGCCGCGATGTAGTCGTTCGCGGTCATGCCATGCGCCTTCGCGGCGCTGGCAGCTGCTTCCTTGAGCTCCGGCGGCACCAGCGCCTTGACCACAGCACGGGTTCCCTTACTGGGCCGCCTCCGGCGGCGGGAAGCAACGATCTCGACCATACCCGCAATTCTGGGACCAGAAAGTCACACAACCTAACCGCCACACCGCACCCCTCAGAATTTCTCGCGGCCGGGCCCGCTTGCAGTGCCCGAGAACTCGACAACAGGAAATACTGACCGCGGCGCATCACGGTGACCTAGCGGTTTCCCGGAAGGCGGTGCGGGAAGCGGACTTCTCATCACCAACCGATGTGTAACCGGTGGATGTTAGCCGGTCGGGTCCGGATGATCGCCAAGATTTGGGAGACCCATTTCAAGTCGACACCCGCGACCATTTCACCAACGGCTCGAACTGCACATTCAACTCGCGGGCGATGTCGCGGGCGCCGCGGACATCTCCTGCCGCGATCTTCTGCGGCAGGACGGTCAGGTTGCGCAGAATGCCGTGCAGATCGAGAGTGGTGACCCCGGTGACGAGGTCGAGTGCCTGGTCGACGACGACCTTCGGTTTGAGCACCGACAACACGCTGGACGCGGAGGAGAGGGCCTCAGCGGGTGTCGCGGCGATCGGGGCGAGTTGCCCGCCGAGTGATGCTGCCGCGGTGGAGAGTTGAGAGATTTCTGGGGCGGTGACCGGAAGTGTGGTCGTGTTGTTGTTCGCGAGCGTGGCCGCGGTGGTGGCGATGGTGGTCACCGCATTCAGCGCGCCGGAGAGGTCCGTGGCGCCGGCGGTCGTGAGGACCTGTGCTGCTGCGTTTTCCGGTGTTCCGGCCGGGGCTGCTGCCAGGGCCTGGGTGGCGGCGGCATTCGCGGCCCCGGACTGCAGCAGATCGGCCAGTGGACCAAGGGTCTTCGACAGTGAGGTTGCGGTGTCGGCGACCTGGCTCACGTCGACTGCCCCGCCCGTCTCTGTGCCGCTCAGTTGCCTGCCGAGGGTGGCGGCGTTCGATCCGAGACCGGGCAGGTCCGCGTCGGTGAAATCCGACGTCAGGGCGGTGGCGACCGCCGCACTGTCGCCAGCGGCTGTGTCGCTGGTGTTGCTCGGGGTCTTCGACAGGATGGATCCGAGCGAGCCGAGGAATGGGTTTGCGCCTTTCTGGATCGAGCAGTACAAGTCTGTCGGATCGCAGATGGAGGCGACCCGGCCTCACAACGTGCCCATGCCCTGCGAGCGGGGCCCGGAGATCCCCTCCCCCGACGTCTTCGGGCCGACGGTCGCCGACCCCTTCGTACCGGCACCCGGGTCGGCGAGCAGACCCACACCGAGAACCCGGTCTGCGTCGATCGGGCCGCGGTCGTTCCCGATGGCTGCCGCGATATCGCCTGCCGCGTCCGCGCCTTGGGAATTGCCGGTGATGGTGATCTTGGCGCCGTGGCATTTGTCGGCGTAGTTCTTCAGTACGGCGGAGGCCTTACTGACGGCGTCGGCCTTGCTGTCAGCGTAGGTGTGTCCGTTATCGAACGCCCGGGCCATATATGGCAGCGTGTACGTCTGGGTGCGGGCTCCGTTCTTCGCCGCGATCGCCTCCGCGACCGGGGCCAGCATGCCCACCGGCTTGCTTGGGTCAGCGTTCTCGTTCGTCTCCCACGTACCGGGGATGAGCAGGTTGAACGTCGCCACACAGTTCGCAGGGTCGGAATGGGCGATCGCAGGCGACGACAGCAGAGCGGTCCCGCACATCAGCGCGGGGGCGACCATCGCCGCGACGACGCGTCTCCTCCGCCGACCACACAGTCTCGCCCGTGATACCCCCAACACCCGATACACCGTCTCTGAACGGCTCAAGTCTCGAGTGCAACATGGGCAGACACAAGGAATCCCCCTGCAGCAGGTGCTAGACAGTCACATTTCGTCTCGGGAACTACAGGATCTGGTTGGCGAGCACAGGGCAATCTCCGACGTTGACGCCACGCTGGGGTGCTTCTCTGTGCAGTCGAAGCAGGCTCTACCTGTGACGGGCAGCTCGCCTACCAGCTCTGCCTTGACACTGCCCATCGGGGCGATCCCCGTGCCCCTACCAAGTGACGATCGATCGCGTCGATATCGGCCACGCCTCCATACACAGCGCAGAGCTGCGGCGATGCCGGATCCGCGTCGCTGTCGGCAGCGGCCGCCTACCGCAGCTGTGATCGACACGAATGGCGTTCCGCCTCTGCTCTATCAGTTGATTGCGGTGGAATCTCGAACCCTTCCGGCCTGTTCTGGCCGTGCGCGGCGCCGCAGGATCGAGTCGAGAGCATCGTCGAGAGCGATGTTCTCCTGCAGGAGTTGGATGAGCAGTTCCTTGCTGTGTTCGTCCATCGTCCGGCCCTCGATGACCATGATCGGCGCGAGCCTGTCGTACTCGGCTCGTGCCTGGTCCTCTGTCAGACCGTGCGGGGCGTTGTCGTCGTTCATATGGTGCGCTCGCCTTCTTCGTCGATTCCGTAATCGCGGTCGACCTCGGCTTTCAGGTGGATCGTGGCGACGTTCTCATTGTCCGTGACGGCGGTGTTGGCGAGGACTTCTCGCATGGGTGGGCGTGTCCGCTGCTGGCGGCCATGGTGTCGCTGACGGCGGCCTGCTGCCGTGCGGAGGCAATCCCAGGAGAAACTGGCCACCAGGGAACGCCGCACCAGCCCGATCGGAACCAAACTCCGCGGCCGTGGGGCTCAGACACCCGTCCCGCAACAAGGGCAGAGACCCCGACGTCGACCCGGCCACCGTCAATCGGGACCTCTTGCAGTCGACGCGGCCAGGGCCCACCTGACCTGTGGGAGCCCCTGCGGCCCACGTGAGAGGCCAACGGGAAGCCGCCGACACCTTCCCCTACGTCAACGGCTTCGCATCCTTCCCGGGAACGCTACGCAATGTAGGTCTTACCCGGTCAGGGTGACAGTGACGCCATATCGCCTCTCCCCTGCGTGTCAGGGTGAGTTGAGTCCAACGGTTCATAGCAACCCCGTACTCCGACCGCTTCCTCCTCGCGCTGTACGGCGCGTTCAAGGTCGGCGCGATCGTCTCCCCGTTCAACCCGCGGTCC
>NZ_WXYH01000102.1:0-8103 GCF_009872365.1 Rhodococcus sp. T7 | reverse complement strand
TATTCTTGCAGTTCAGAGCACCTTTCTTCATGATCAACACGCGGCCGGGGCATGACCAGCGTGAAAGCCCGAGGTTAGGCACAGTTCGTATCCGAGCAGTGCGCCCCAGTCGTGCGCGATCAGGCAGACCCGGTCGAGGTCGAGCGCGTCCAGTAGCGCCTCGACGTCGGCGAGCAACTGCGCGCGGGTGTATCCGGTGGGCGGGGCGTCCGTCCAGCCGGCGCCGCGCAGATCCGAGCAGATAACCCGGTAGTGCTCGGTGAGCCCCGGGACGACCCCGCGCCACTCCCACCAGTGCTGGGGGAAGCCGTGGAGTAACACCACCGGGTCGCCGTGACCGGCCTCGGCCACGTGCATCCGCAGGCCGGGGAGCCGGACGTAGCGGTGTCGGACCCCGTCCAGTTCGGGAAAGGTGTTGTCCGGCACTCTGTTCGGGTCGGACACTTCGGCATCGTCGGGGGTCTCGTGTCTCATGACTTCACGCTACTACGATCATAGTGCCGAGTCACTATGTTTATAGTAGCGAGGTGACGTCCACGAGAACGAAGGCGCTCGACGCCGCGATCGACCTGCTCGGAACCGAGGGTCTGCGATCGCTCACCCACGCCCGGGTCGACGACCGCGCCGGCATCCCGAAAGGGTCGACGTCCAACTACTTCCGCACCCGGGCCGCACTGCTCACCGGGACCGTCGACGCGATCGTGGAACGCGAACTGTCCGAAGTCGGCATGCTGGCACCGGCATCCGCGCAAGACCTCGTCGACGCGGTCTGCGGTCTGATCGACTACACGACCGTCGCCAACCGCACCGTCACCGCGGCGCGCCTGATCCTGTTCCTCGAGGCCGGCCACGACCCCGTTCTCCGGGAGGCGCTGGCACGCGGACGGACCGGAATGGAGGCATCGGTCGTCTCCGCGTTCGCCCACCTGGGTGCGCGGGATCCGCAGACCGCCGCCACCGCTCTGATGGCCTGCGCGGAGGGACTGATCCTGCATCGCATCGCCCGCGGAGACACCACCGATCCGCGGCCGGCATTCGAACTGCTGGTGCGGGCGGCACTGAGCTGAAGCACACCCGGACTCAGGGAAGGGGAGCGGACCACCGGAGAGTGGTTCCGCCGCCGAGTGTCGAGTCGATGACGCAGTGCCCGTTAACTTCCCGCGCCCTGGCGGCCAGGTTGTCCAACCCGCTGGTGACGACGGTCTCTTCGAACCCCTTGCCGTCGTCCGCGACCTCGATCGCGAGATCGTCGTACACGGAGATACTGACCGTGACCGTGTCGGCTCCGGCGTGCCGGACCGCGTTGCTCAACGCCTCACGCAGGACCGCCTCGGCATGCTCGGCGAGCGAGGAGTCGATGACGGACAGCGGACCGGACATGTGCACGGTCGTGCGCAACCCGGAATCCGCGGTGGTCTCGGCGACGATCTCGTGCAGGCGCCGCCGGAACTGGGTCATGCCGCCCGAACCGCCGTGCAGGTCGAAAATTGCGGTGCGGATGTCGCGCACGATGTCGTGCAGGTCGTCGATCGACTGTTCGAGCCGGTCCTTGACGACGGGAGCCTTCGCCCGCTGCAGGGTGCTCTGCAGCGACAGGCCGACCGCGAAGAGCCGTTGGATGACGTGGTCGTGGAGATCACGCGCGATCCGGTCGCGATCGGACAGGACGTCGAGTTCACGCATCCGGCGTTGACTGTTCGCCAATTGGAGTGCGACCGCCGCCTGATCCGCGAAACCCGACATCAACGCCAGTTGATCGTCCGTGAACGGCGCCGCATCGACATGACGGAGGGTCACCAGCACCCCGGACACCGACTGCGCGGCACGCAGGGGGAGCGCCAGCGCCGGACCGAACCGGGCTCCGGTCTCGAACCCGGGATCGAACGCCAGCGCGGAGACCCGGAGCGGGGTCCTCTCCCGGAATGCCTCACCGGACGTCGACCTCTCGACCGGGATCGCCCGGCCGATGATCCGATCCGACACCGTCCCCGCCGACGCCGTGACCACGAGCTCGGTGACCTCGTCCGACGGCATGTCGGGATCGTCCGGCACCGCGAGAAAGGCGCTGTCGGCGGTGGTCAGGGCAAGCGCGTCGTCGGCGATCACCTGCAGCACCTCCGCGGTCTCACTGCCGGCGAGCAACTCGGTCGCAATCTCCCGGGTCGCCTCCAGCCAGGCCTGCCGTGTCCGGGACTCCTCGTACAGGCGGGCGTTGTCGATCGCGATACCGGCGGCGGCCGCGAGCGCGCGGAGAAGCACCTCGTCGTCCTCGGTGAACTGCGCGCCGTTGGCCTTCTCCGTGAGATACAGATTCCCGAACACCTCGTCCCGGACCTGAATGGGAACTCCCAGAAAGGTTTTCATCGGCGGATGGTCGGGCGGGAATCCCACCGACACGGGGTGCCGGGACAGGTCCACCAGCCGGACCGGCTTCGGATCCGTGATGAGGAAACCGAGGACGCCGCGACCACGGGGCAGGTCGCCGATCCGCTCCCGCGTCTCCTCGTCGATGCCCTCGTAGACGAACTCGCTCAGCCCCTCGGTCGGGGCGAGCACCCCCAGCGCACCGTACCGGGCGTCGACGAGATCGATCGCCGCGTGCACGATGGTGCGGAGCGTGTTGTCGAGGTCGAGTCCCGACGTGACGGCCAGCATCGCCTCGAGAAGACCGTCGACGTGATCGCGCGCATCGACGATCTGCGCGATGCGGTCCTGCACCTCGGTCAGGAGCTCGCGCAGCCTCAGCTCGGACAGGCTACCGAGCAGGGGCCCTCGGTCGTGTTCGTCCGGTTGACGGGTCACACGACGCATTGTCCCACCCGGCGACCTCACGAGGAGCCGGAACGACCACCGATGCCGTCAGGTTCCGGGCGGTTTCGACGGCATCTTCGTGGCCAGCACCGCCGCCTGTGTCCTGCGCTCCACACCCAGTTTCGTCAGCAGCCGGGACACGTAGTTCTTGACGGTCTTCTCCGCGAGGAACATGCGTGCGGCGATCTGCCGGTTGGTGAGCCCCTCACCGAGCAGGGCGAGCAAGGTCCGCTCCTGATTGGTCAGGTGCGCGAAGATGCCGTCCTTCCCGTCGGCGTCCGCGCGAACCTTGTCCATCAGGACGCCGGCGGCGCGACTGTCGAGCAGAGATTTGCCCGCCCCCACATCGTGGACCGCCTGAGCCAGCTCCATACCCCGGATGTCCTTCACGACGTATCCGCTGGCCCCGGCGAGAATCGCGTCGAGCATCGCCTGCTCGTCCGTGAACGACGTCAGGATGAGGCAATGCAACTCCGGCATCAGCGCGTGCAACTCCCGGCACAGCTCGATGCCGTTGCCGTCGGGCAGACGCACGTCCAGGACGGCGACATCCGGCTTCAGGGCCGGCACCCGCGCCATCGCCTGAGCATAGGAGGCGGCCTCACCGACCACCGTCAGCGCGGGATCGGAGGTGAGGAGATCCGCGATCCCACGCCGGACGACCTCGTGGTCGTCCACCAGGAAAACCCTGATCATGGGCACCCTCCAGACCTGGCCGCGTCACGCTCGGAGAACTCAGATTACGCCGGCGAGCATCGGAAACATGGCCTTCAGCGCGCGGCCGGACGAAACGGTCCGGATCCGCGACGCCGCGGCCGGTGCGGCATCAACATCGCCGCCGCCAACCCCACGGTGGCGACGAGCGTCGCCGCGGCGCCGACTCCGACGAGGGGAGTCGCGAGCCACGCACCCAGCAGGACCACCAGGCCCGCGGTCACCGCTCCCGACACCACCGCGAGCGCGAACCCCGCGGGATGCACGTACAGGAACTCGCCGGGCTCGTCCTCCCACCGATGACGATCCTCGCGCGGCGATGCGGTGGAGTGTTCGAACATGGTGTCCTCGTTCCTTCGCCGGCTCCGATGTCGTGCGCCGGCCCTCGTACAACGGTGCGATAACGGCGAGCACAATGACAGGGCCGAAGGTCACACGTCCGTCCTCAGCCGTCGGCGGGGCCGAACCACGTGGGCAGCACCGCGAGCAGATCCCGTTGATCGTCACCGACCCACGCCACGTGACCGTCCGGCCGGAGCAACACCGCGGGTACGTCCAGTTCCTCGCTGACGTCGACGACATGGTCGATCCGATCCGCCCAGCCCGCCGCGGACAGCCGGCCCGTCTGGTCGAGCAGCAGTCCGCGACCGCCGTGCATCAGCCCGTACAGGCGACCGCGCTTCAGCGCGACGTCCCGCAGACGCCTGCCGAGCAGTTCGTGGCCTGCGCCGAAGTCGTAGCGGACGCCGACCGCGGTGATCTTCTCGATCAGATACCGGTTCACCTCCTCGAAGTCCATCAGTTCCGACAGCAGCCGGCGCACGGCCTGGGGACCCGGCTCGGTGGACATCAACTCCATCTGCGCGCGGGTGTTGTCCAGCACGTCGGCGGCCACCGGGCGCCGCTCGGTCTCATAGCTGTCCAGCAGCCCGTCCGGGGCCCAGCCGCCGATCTCCGCGGCCAGCTTCCAGCCGAGGTTGAACGCGTCCTGGAGGCCGAGGTTGAGGCCCTGCCCGCCGGTCGGCGGGTGGATGTGCGCCGCGTCGCCGGCCAGCAGCACACGGCCGGTCCGGTAGCGCTCCGCCAGCCGGGTGGCGTCGCCGAAGCGGGACAGCCAGCGCGCCGAGTGCGCGCCGAAGTCGGTGCCGGCGAGAGCCCGCACCTGCCGCTTCAGCTCGTCCAGGGTCGGCGGGACCATCCGGTCCTCGGCGACCCCGTCCGCGGGTGCGACGAGGCGGTACACCCCGTCCCCGAGGGGCATGGCGCCGAACCGCTTCTGCGTCTTGCGGACCTCGGCCACCACCGCGGCCAGTTCCTCCGGCGGCGCCGTCAGCTCCACCTCCGCGAGCAGCGTCTCGACCCTCGACGGCTCGCCGGGGAAACCGACGCCGAGCAGCTTTCGGACCGTGCTGCGGCCGCCGTCGCAGCCGACGAGATACCGGGCGCGCAGCCGGGTGTCTCCGGATGCGGCCAGTTCGACGGTCACCCCGTCCTCGTCCTGACTCAGCCCGACCAGTTCGCAGCCGCGCCGGATCTCGACACCGAGTTCGGTGGCGTGCTCGGCCAGCAGGCGCTCGGTGACGGTCTGCGGGATGCCGAGGACGTACCCGTGTGCGGTGTCCAACCGATCGGGCCACGGTTTGTCGATGCCGGCGAAGAAGCCACCAACCTCGTACCGTGTGCCCTCCGCGAGGAAGCGGTCCAGCAGGCCGCGCTGATCCATCAGTTCGATGCTGCGCACGTGCAGGCCGAGCGAGCGGACCACTTTCGTCGGCTCCGGTTCCTTGTCCAGCACGAGCACGTCCACGCCGTGCAGCCGCAACTCGGCGGCCAGCATCAAGCCGGTCGGTCCGCCGCCGGCAACGATCACGTCGATCATTGAAACCCCCATTTCGGCATGCGTGCATTTCGGCCAGTTTGCTCCGCGTATTCCGCAGGCTCTGGCTTCGACGGGAGATTCTGCGGCACGACCCGGGTCTTGCCGCAAGGCCCCCGGTGCGCTATACGTTGAAAGGGGCACGGAGTGGACGACTCCCTGCCTTTTCCTATGCCGTCTCGTGATTCTCACGGTTCCTAGATCTCCGGCACCGTAGAACACTGGGTGACAGGACCACCTCGGTCCCGCACTCACACCGAACGGAGGCCACCGGACATGAACGAGACGACATGGTTGGTGGAAATCGTCATCGACGAACACGACT
Organism: Rhodococcus sp. T7; assembly: GCF_009872365.1. Taxonomy (NCBI): domain Bacteria; kingdom Bacillati; phylum Actinomycetota; class Actinomycetes; order Mycobacteriales; family Nocardiaceae; genus Rhodococcus; species Rhodococcus sp. T7. The sequence goes on along the minus strand of NZ_WXYH01000102.1, from coordinate 2,377 downwards.
CGGAGGAAGGCGGCTCCAGAACCCGCGCGCAGGCCCGGCTCCGCACCCGCGACACTCGCACGTTCGTCGGGTCCGGACTCGCCCGCCGAAACCCGGACGACACCGAAATCCCTGAGATCGGAGAGGAATTAGCTACTGCCCGCGCGTTGTCCGACCTCGCGCACCAACTGATCGAGGCCACCGCAGCCGACGTGGAAACGGCCACGCACAGCCGCGTGCACCTCACGGGATAACTGCTCTCACCGCCGCGCCCCGTCAGCGGGGGACACGACGCCGGCCGACCGACAAGACCGATTCGACCGGCCGTCTCGGCGTCTGCCGCGGCGCCGACTTCTTCTCAGTGGTGCCCACCCGGATCAGCGCCTGCGGGAACCCGCGGTCGGGGAGCAGTTCGCGGATGATCTCCCGGCCCTGACGGAGTTCGGTCATGTGGGTCAGCGGACACGTCGACAAACCGCCGACGGTGGCCTCCAGCAGCACCGCGGACAGCGCCTCACCGGCGCGGAGCCACTCACCGCGACCGTCGGTGGCGGTGCTCAGCACCAGTACGGTCGAGTGGTCCGTCTCCGTGGTCGCGCCGGCGTCCCGGCCGGCGGGGAAGTGGCGCCCGATGTCGACGCGATCCCGGTTGTCCGCGGTGGCGAGCGCGTCCGGCGGTATTCCGCCCTGCGCGGTCGAATGACCGGCCCACCAATGCAGCTCGGCCTGATAAGCGGAGTCGTATTTCCTGGCGGCCGCAGTTGTTTCGGTTGCCCTCGCCAGCGCCGGACGCGCCTCCTGCCTCAGCACGGTCAGGTGGACGTCCCGGCGGCGCACCACGTCGTCCAACGCGGCAGGCAGCGGAGTCTTGGCACTGACCGGCCCGAAGGGCCTGCGGTCGGAGTGCCGGTGCCGGATCGCCGCGAGCAGATCGAAGTCGTGCGACTGCGGCCGGGCGTCGTGCCGGAACCGGATCGTCGCCAGGTGACCCGAGCGAGGACCCTCCGGGACACGCTGGACGTCCGCGGCCCACTTGAGAGCGATCAGTGCCGTCTGAAGATGATTCAGCGCCGCACCGCAACTGACCACCAACTGCCGGCCCGACGGGTCGGTGGACGCCAAGACGCGGCCGCGTTCGGTGTAGAGGTCGAGTTGACCGTCGGCGTACGTCCACTGCCACGGCTGGCTGTTGTGTACCGACGGCGCCCGGCAGGCAAGGTCCACGGCAATGCGAACAACGTTCTCGTCGGGAATGGTGTTGTTCACGATCGCCTCCTCGGTGAATCGCGTTCCGCCCCGACCAGCGCGGAACGCCGGTGGCCTGTATCCCAGTGTTCGCCGTCCGTCGGCCTGAGATTAGGGCCGATTGTCACCGCCCGGCCCCAATTTTCTGGTCTGTGGCGATAAAGCGCCAATTTTTTCCGATTGTCGGCGTTGTGCTGTTTGTGCTGGTGGAAGTTGCATTTCGGTGGGGTGTGCTTGCCTGGTCACGGACGCTCGCGGTGTGTTGTCGGTGCTCGTTGGATGCGGTGTACTGGGTTTTTCGGTTTTGCTGGCCGGGTGTGGCGTGGGACCCGGCCTCGATCGTCTCGGTGAAGTTCCGGGGCTTCCATTTCGGTGTTGTGGTGTTCGAGCTCGGCGTGGCCGCCGTGCGTGCTGTCTGTGTCGTGAGTGACCGTCGAGTTGCCATTGCTGTACGGATGGAGTTCGACTTGCGGGGCTGCGTCACCGGTGAGCTTTCTTCGAGAACGCCGGACCGCTTCCCCGTGACAGGTCTTCGCGAGCATGGTCTCGCGTAGGCGTGCGGTGCCTCGATCGACCTGTCGCCATTCGGCGAGTCCGGGCAGGTGACGTTCGGTAGGGACCACCCCACACCGAACATCCTGAACCCGCGGAACACATGAAGGGGTTCAAGCGCGTTTAGGGGCCGTAGCGGCGACACCGTGATGGGCGCTACCGTCCACGGCATGCCCACACTTACTGAGGAGCAGAAGAAGCAGTGCGCCGCGGCCAAAGCTATGCGCCACGCACTCGAAGCCGAGGAATGCGATCGGTGCGAAAGTATGAAGCGACTCGAATGGGAGAAGAACGGAACATATCTGACCCGCGCCGAATTCGAAGCGAATGTGCCATGTCGAGGATGCGGCAGGCCGTTCATCGACAACCGCGGTCCATGGCCAGCGGAAATCCATATGACCCCGGCCGAAGTGGAGGAATACGCCGCCGACCCTGCGTGTCAGGGTTGAGTCCAACGGTTCATAGCAACCCCGCCAGCAGGGCGAGAGACGGATCAACCCAACGATGACGATTCCCCCACCATCCCGGTCGAGGACAATGAGCGAATGGACCTCTCGCACCCCCGCGCCGACGGCCCCCGACCACGACGCACCTTCACCTC
>NZ_WXYH01000101.1:0-8110 GCF_009872365.1 Rhodococcus sp. T7 | reverse complement strand
GGCCGCACTTTCCGCCGACCCACCCAACGCGCCGAACACAGCCACACCACCGTCACTCAATTCCGCAACAGCCCCCCCGCGGTTAACAAGTACTCACGGGTGGCCGTGCCACACTGTACGCATGTCTGACGTTCCCGAGATCCGTATCGGCACAGCCGAACGTGAGCAGGCCCTGAACTCGTTGAGCGAACACTTCGCTGCGGGCCGTCTGACGGTCCCCGAGTTCGACGAGCGCAGTCTCGCGGTCACGAATGCCACCACCCGCGGCGAACTCGATCGAGTGTTCACCGACCTCCCCGCGACCACGCCCGCCGCGCCCGCCAAGGCCGTGGCAGCGGACACCGGCAACGACCAGAACTGGCGTCGCATCGTGATGTCGGTGATCCCGCTCGTCGCCCTCGTGCTGTTCTTCGTCGTCCCCGTCGACAACAGCTGGCTGTTCTTCCTGATGATCCCTGCCGCCGGCGCCATCCTGTTCGGCACCCGCGACGACCGGCACGATCGCCGCGACCGCCGCCACCGGGACCGCTGACATGGAACCGATCGAGGTCAACGCGGGCGGCTGGTACCTGCGCGCGCTGCGCGAGGACGAGCGGGTCAACGACCGTCCGGCGCTCGAGGACGGTGGAATTACCGAACCCGGCTACATCGCCCGCCGCACGGCGCAGTGGCTGAGCGACGAGCACTATTCGTGGGCGATCTGCCAGCCCAACACCGGCGAACTGCTCGCCGAGGTGGGGCTCACTCCGTCCGGTGAAACCGCGACACTCACCGGCTGGGCGCGGGCCGGTCACGAGGACGCGCTCGCGAGCGGATCGGATGCGGTGCAACGGTTTGCGGAGGGCGCACTGGGGTTCACGGTCCAGCGGTGAGTATGCGTTCCGTTCCGGTGGCGGCCCTCACCGTGCTGGCGCTGGTCATGTTGCTGTCCCCCGCGTCCGCGACGCCGTCCGGTCCCGAACATGCCGACAAGGTGGTGCACGCCCTGCTGTTCGCGGCGCTGGCAGCCGCCTCCCGGTATGCCCTTCTGACACCACGGATCACGGTGCTCTGGCTCGCGGCATTCGGGGTGATCACCGAGATACTGCAGGGCGTGCTGCCGATCGGCAGGCACGGTTCGGTCTGGGATCTCTGCGCGGACATGGTGGGTGTGGCGATCGGGTTGTCCGCTCAGTCCGCGATCATGCGCTCCCGCAGCAGAGTCTGAACTCCGGCGTCGAGGCCGAGTCCGTCGGAGAAGTACCGCTCGATCGTTCCGTACTGCTCGCGCATGGCGGCCAGCGACACCTGCAGATACTGCTCGCGGACCCCGAGCACGGGTTCGAGCAACGCCGGATCCCCACCCGCATCGACGAATTTCTCGAACACGCCCGCGAACGCCGGCAGCAGGAGTTCGTTGGTCAGCAGATAGTCGTGGAACACGTCGTCCTCGCCGACGCCGAGGAGCAGCAGCAGTGCCGCCGTGGCCCATCCCGTCCGGTCCTTCCCGGTGGTGCAGTGCACGAGGGCGGGCGTGTTGCCGTTCGACGCGAGACCGCCGAACAGTTCCCGGTACGAGGACACCGCGCTGGGCATCTCGACGAAATCGCGGTAGCTGCCCTCGAAGTATTCGATGGCACGTCCGCCTCCGAGTTCGCGTTCGGCGATCATCGGGTCGGCGATCACCTGCAGCATCTGCGCGGGGATCGACCGGATCCCCTTGTCGGCGAGCACGTCCAACGCGACCGCGCGGGCCCCGTTCGGGAGTATGTCGGGGGCCGCGGCACGCTCGTCCGCGGTCCGCAGGTCGTACACCGTCCGGATCCCGAGACCGTCTAGCAGCGGCATGTCGGTGTCCGCGACCCGGCTGAGATCGGTCGAACGGTAGAACACACCGGTACGCACCTTCGCGCCGTCCCCGGTCCGGTAGCCGCCGATGTCGCGCAGATTGGGCACGGACGTGAGCGGAATCGGCGTCATGCGTCGACGGTACCGCCCAGCACCCGGGCCAGTGCGTCCACGGCGGCGTCGAGTTCCGCGGTCGTCACCGTCAACGGTGGACGGAACCTGATCCCGCGCTTGCCGGTAGGCAGGATCAGCACCCGCTCCCGGTCCCTGAGATCCGCGACCACCCGGTCCCGCCGCTGCGGGGTGGGAAGCGTGATCGCGCACATCAGGCCACGCCCCCGAGGCTCGGTCACGTCGGCGTTCACCCGCGCGAGTTCCCGCAACCGTTCGAGAAGGTGTGCCCCCGTCATGCGGGCCCGGTCGACGAGCCGGTCCTCCTCGACGATCTCGAGGATCCGGCGGGACCGCACCATGTCGGTGAGGTTGCCGCCCCAGGTCGAGTTGATCCGCGAACTGACGGCGAACACGTTGTCGGGGATGTCGTCCACCCTGCCGCCGGCCATGATTCCGCAGACCTGGGTCTTCTTGCCGAACGCGACGACGTCGGGGTGCACCCCCAGTTGCTGGTACGCCCAGGCGGTGCCGGTGAGACCGCACCCGGTCTGCACCTCGTCGAACACGAAGAGGGCGTCGTTCTCGCGGCAGAGCGCCGCCATCGCCTGGAAGAATTCCGGGCGGAAGTGGTGGTCTCCACCCTCACCCTGGATCGGCTCGGCGATGAAACAGGCCACGTCCGAGGGGTTCTCGGTAAACGCTCGCCGCGCCTGATCCAGTGCGTGCCGTTCGGCTTCCTCGACGTCCCGCCCGTCCGCGAGATACGGGGAGTCGATGCGCGGCCAGTCGAACTTGGGGTACCGCGCCACCTTGCCGGGCTCGGTGTTGGTGAGCGACATGGTGTATCCGCTGCGCCCGTGGAAGGCCTCGGTCAGGTGGAGCACCTTCGTGCCGAGCGCCGGGTCGAGGCCCCGGCTCTCGTTGAGCCTGCTCTTCCAGTCGAACGCCACCTTCAGCGCGTTCTCGACGGCGAGCGCGCCACCGTCGATGAAGAAGAGATGCGGTAGCGCGGGATCGCCCAGCACCCGGGCGAACGTCTCGACGAACCGTGCCATCGGAACGGTGTAGATGTCGGAGTTGCTCGGCTTGTTGATCGCCGCGGCCGCCAGTTCCCGGCGAAACGCGTCGTCGTCCGCCAGTGCGGGGTGGTTCATCCCGAGGGCCGACGACGCGAAGAATCCGAACATGTCCAGATAGCTGGTGCCGTCCCGCAGATCGACGAGATGGGTGCCGCGTGAGCGGTCCAGGTCGAGTACCAGGTCGAACCCGTCGACCAGAATGCGCTCGCGCAGCACGTCGTGCACCTGGCTCGCCGGCAGCTCGCCCCCATTTCCGGTAGAACGAATCGCAGTGCTCATACCGAGAGATTACGTGAAAATTCCTGTCTATCGCCGACGATTCGGCAACATATCCGGCACAGAGCTCACTTGTCGTAAAATGTTTGCAAGATGATCGTGCTGCGCGTATGGACGTTGGCGGTGGCGCGGATTTCCTGCAGCAGGTGTTCCAACTCCCGCGGCGAGGCGACGCGCACCAGCAGCACGTAGCTCTCCTCCCCCGCGACCGAGTGGCACGCCTCGATCGCGGGGAGGTTCCGCAACCGGGCGGGCGCGTCGTCGGGCTGCGACGGATCGAGAGGGGTGATCGCGACGAATGCGGACAGACCGTGCCCGAGCGCATCCGGATCGATCTTCGCGGTGTACCCGCGGATCACCTTGCGGGCCTCGAGCCTGCGCACCCTCGACTGCACCGCGGAGATCGACAGCCCGGCCTTCTCGGCGAGGGTCGCCAGAGTCGCCCGGCCGTCGGCCACCAGCTCCCGCATCAGTACCCGATCGATGTCGTCGAGAGGAGTATGGGGTGCGTCGCTACGGAAAGATTCCACCACCAGCGCAGGCTAGCCCAGCGGAGGTGCATCATGGTTGAAACGTGGGAGCTCCGCGCCCGCTTCGCCCGCACACTGGGCGCGGCGTACGGCCGGACGGTGCCCGCCTACGTCACGCTGGTCGAGGTGGCCGACGAGGTCAACGCGGACTTCGCGGCGAGAAAGCCGGCCGAGGCCGAACGCCGGGGTGGCCTCGCCCGGATCACCGTGGAGCGCCACGGCGCGATCCATCTCGGTGGGCCCACGGAGCTTCGTCAGGCCGCCATCCTGTTCTCGGGCTTCGGGATGCACCCCGTCGGCTGCTACGACCGGCGCGACGCGCCCGAACCCGCACCCGTCGTCTCGACGGTGTTCCGCCCCGTCGACCCGATCGAACTGACCCGCAACCCATTCGGGATGCTCGCATCGATGCTCACCACCGCCGATCGCCGGTTCTTCGACTCCGATCTGCAGCACCGCCTCGAGAATGTCCTCGCCGCCCGCACCGTATTCCCCACGGAACTCTTGCACCTGGCCGCGCTCGCGACCGAGGAGGGCGGACTGACGGCGCCGACAGCGGAACGGTTCGTCGCACTCGCGGCCACGGCCTTCGCACCGTCGGACACCGCGGCCGACCGTTCCTGGCTCTCCGCGCTCGAACGCGTCGCACCCGTCGCCGCCGACCTCGGTAGGCGCACGGGCGTGCGGGTCGTGCACCTCGCACCGCGGGTCTTCGACCTCGACGAACTGTGCCGTCGGTCGGCGCGGCACGGCCTGAGGACGATCGACGGCACCGACCGTCCTCGTGCGGGTGACCCGGACGTACTCGTGCGGCGGGTGTCGTTCGGCGCCGCCGGCACACCGGGCGGCGTCCTCGTGGCGGAATCACGCGGCATCGCACTGACACCCGCGGGACGGGCGCTGTACGCCGGTGGAAAGGACGAGTTCCCGCAGACGGAAGCGGAACTGGAGACCGGTGGGCTGGCGTACTTCACCCACCGCCACACCGGCGACGGCCACGTCGCGGAGCCGATCCTCTACGAGGACTTTCCGCCGATGCCGGTCGACTCCGGCCCCGACCACCTACCGTGGCTCTCCGAGACGCTCGGCCGGGCCGTGCACGACCCGTTCACGCTCTACCGACAGCAGCAGGACCATTCCCGAGAGAGGACAGCATCGTGAACCTTCCCGCCCCCGAGGAGTTGTGCCGACGCGCCGAGGAAGCACTGATCAGGTGCGGCGCCGAGATCACCGACGGCGGTGGACCGCTCGTCGCGCGCACACCGATCACCGGGACCGAACTGCGCACGGTGACGGCGAGCAGCGCGGAGGACGTGGACCGGGCGATCACCGCGGCCCACGACGCCTTCCTCGAATGGCGTTCCGTCCCCGCCCCCCAGCGCGGAGCTGTCGTGCGCCGTCTGGGTCAGCTTCTGACGGAACACAAGGCCGATCTGGCGGAACTGGTCACGCTCGAGGCAGGCAAGATTCCGTCCGAGGCGCAGGGCGAAGTGCAGGAGATGATCGACATCTGCGAATTCGCGGTCGGTCTGTCCCGCCAGTTGTACGGCCGGACGATGGCGTCGGAACGTCCGGGACATCGACTGATGGAGACGTGGCATCCGCTGGGAGTCGTCGGGGTGATCTCGGCGTTCAACTTCCCGGTGGCCGTGTGGTCGTGGAACACCGCGGTCGCGCTGGTCTGCGGCGACACGGTGGTGTGGAAGCCGTCGGACCGGACGCCGCTGACGGCGGTCGCCTGCGATGCCCTGCTGGCGCGTGCCGCCCGCGACGTCGGTGCACCCGCCGGCATCCACGCCCTGATCCAGGGGGCGGGGGACGTCGGCGAACGACTCGTCGACGACGCACGCGTCGCGTTGCTCAGCGCCACCGGTTCGGTGCGGATGGGGCGCGCCGTGGGGCCTCGCGTCGCCGCGCGCTTCGGCAAATGCCTCCTCGAACTGGGCGGCAACAACGCGGCAGTGGTGGCACCGTCCGCAGATCTGGACCTGACCGTGCGGGGAGTCGTGTTCTCCGCCGCGGGCACCGCGGGACAACGCTGCACGTCGCTGCGACGGCTGATCGTGCACTCGTCCGTCGCCGACGAACTCGTGGAGCGCATCTCCTCGGCGTACGGCCAGTTGAAGGTCGGGAACCCGTTCGACGACGGTGTCCTCGTCGGCCCGCTGGTGAACCGATCCGCGTTCGAGGCGATGCAGACCGCGTTGGACGAGGCCCGCGCCGACGGCGGGACCGTCGTCTGCGGCGGCGAACGCAGCGGTGGCAGCGACTCCGCCTACTACGTCTCGCCCGCCCTCGTCCGGATGCCCGCGCAGACGTCGGTGGTGCGGGAGGAGACGTTCGCACCGATCCTCTACGTGCTCACGTACGAAGACTTCGACCAGGCGATCGCGTTGCACAACGAAGTGCCCCAGGGCCTTTCGTCGTCGATCTTCACCACCGATCAACGCGAGGCCGAGAGGTTCCTGGCGGCAGACGGTTCCGACTGCGGCATCGCGAACGTCAACATCGGCACGTCGGGGGCCGAGATCGGCGGGGCGTTCGGCGGGGAGAAAGAGACGGGCGGCGGACGCGAGTCCGGATCCGACGCGTGGAAGGCCTACATGCGCCGTGCGACGAACACCGTCAACTACTCCGATCGACTCCCGCTCGCGCAGGGGGTGGAGTTCACCTGATCGGCGGCGCCGACCCGCTAGTCTCGGGGCGTGAGCAACTGGACCGAGATGGCGCGTGAGATCGCCGAGAACGTGCTGTTCCCGGTGGCCGACAGCGTCGATGCCGACGGCGAGATTCCCGACAGTCATTTCGAGACTCTCGCCGCCGACGGCTTCTTCGGACTCGCGGCACCCGGCGAAGAGGGTGTGACGCCGTCAGTGCTGGTCGACGTGATGGAGACGTTGTGCGGCGGCTGCCTCGCGACGGCGTTCACGTGGATGCAGCACCACGGAGTCGTCGCCGGTCTCGCCGGTTCGCCGAACACCACCCTGCAGGATCGGTACCTCGACGGACTCGTCGACGGCACGGTGCGGGCCGGCGTCGCTCTGGCCGGAGCGATTCCCGTCCCGCCCACCCTGTGGGGACGCAGCGTCGACGACGGCTACGTGCTGGACGGGGTGTCGCCTTTCGTCACCGGCTGGGGCATCGTCGATCTGCTCCAGGTGTCGGCACGCGACGAATTCGACGACTCCATCGTGCACGTCATCATTCCCGCACAACCGCTGCGCGGACTCACCGCCGAGGAACTCCCGCTCATAGCGGCCCGCGGGTCGAACACGGTCCGGCTGAAATTCGACGGGCTCGCCGTGCCGCGGGATCTGGTGAGCGCCGTCGTTTCCCCCGAGGACTTCGCGAAGAGCCAGCTGTTCGGGTCGTGGATCAACGGGTGCATGGCGATGGGAATCATCCGGCGGGCGATCAGCGAACTGGAAGCCCTCGGCGTCGACGCCGACCCGTTCGAGGAGCAGGCGGCCCGGGCACGTCTCGACCTGAACGCGGCACTCGAAGGCCGGGCTGAGATCGCCGAAGCGCGGGCCCGCGCTTCGGAACTCGCCATCCGCACCGCCGCCGCCCTCGTCACCGCGAAGGGCAGTTCCGCACTGCTCGCGGGAAACACGGCGGAACGACTGATGCGTGAAGCCACCTTCACCCTCGTCGCAGCGGGACGTCCGGCGATCAAGTCCGCGTTGTTGCAACGCCTGGGCCGCGACTAGCTCGCGGCTTCGCGCATCCCGTCAACTCCACGTTGAAAGTAGGTTTCGTCCATGGCATGCCGCATCAGTGAACTCGTGCTCGGTTGCCGCGACCCCGAGGCGCTGGCCCGGTTCTGGTGCGAGGTCCTGGACTTCGTGGTGCTCGACCGCGAGGGCGACGGAAGCATCGAGATCGGGCCCCGCGAAGGGTTCGGCGGCCCGCAACCGACGATCATCCTCAGCCGCCGAGACGCACCGGAACCCGGGAAACCGCGGCTGCACATCGACGTCAACGCCACCGACCGCGATCAGGACGCCGAACTCGAACGCCTCCTGAAACTCGGCGCACGCCCGGCCGACATCGGCCAGACCGGGGACGAGCCCTGGCACGTTCTCGCCGATCCCGAAGGCAACGAATTCTGCCTGCTCCGAGCCCGGCTCGCTCCGCTCTGACGGTTCTCGGCGGGATCCTGGTGCACGAGCGTCGAGTTCGCGTGCGGACCTGTCGGTGCCGTCGCCTAGTAGGACTTTGTTAGGTGGGGAAGGTGTGGTGGCATAGTGGGCAAGTACCGATCCAACGGGCAAGTGCGCGTTG
>NZ_WXYH01000100.1:0-8138 GCF_009872365.1 Rhodococcus sp. T7 | reverse complement strand
CGCCGGGCCGACAGCTTGTTGACATGGAAATCCGCGATGCGAATGTCGCCCGACGTCGGCGACTCCTCCTTGAGGAGAGCGCGGGAGCGTCGTTCCTGCGCCACGACGGCGAGGTGTGGACCACCGACAAGGACGGGATCATCCTGGCCCTGCTCGCCTCGGAGATGACGGCGGTGACGGGAAAGACACCGTCGGTCCGGTACCGGGAACTGACGGAGCAGTTCGGCAGTCCCGCCTACGCCCGCATCGACGCCCCCGCCACCCGGGAGCAGAAGGCGGTGCTGGCGAAACTGTCCCCCGAACAGGTGTCGGCCACAGAACTGGCGGGGGAGCCGATCACCGCGACGCTGACGAGCGCCCCGGGCAACGGGGCGGCCCTCGGCGGGCTGAAGGTCACCACCGAATCGGCGTGGTTCGCGGCGCGGCCTTCAGGCACCGAGGACGTCTACAAGATCTACGCCGAATCGTTCCAGGGCCCGGATCATCTCGCGCAGGTACAGGCGGCGGCCAAGGAACTGGTGGCCGACGTCCTGAAGTAGGTGTTCGGCGGGGTAGGTGCTGCCGCGGAAGCGGGGGCACCTACCATCGGATTCAACTATGAACACTCGCGCAGCCGGGCTGCCCGCCGGGCGCAGCCCGCGGCTCCCTTCGGAAATCTGGGTGCTGGTCTCGGCCAGCTTCGTCATCGCACTCGGATTCGGGATCGTCGCACCCGCCCTCCCGCAGTTCGCCCGCAGCTTCGATGTGAGCGTGACGGCGGCCACCGTCGTGATCTCGTCGTTCGCGTTCATGCGCCTGATCTTCGCCCCGGTCAGCGGCCGGCTCGTGCAGAAACTGGGGGAGCGGCCGGTCTACATCACCGGGCTCCTGATCGTCGCGGCCTCGACCGCCGCCTGCGCGATCGCGGGGGACTACTGGCAATTGCTGCTCTTCCGCGCACTCGGGGGGATCGGCTCGACGATGTTCACGGTGTCGTCGATGGGCCTGGTGATCCGCATCGCACCGGTGGACAGCCGCGGTCGCGTGTCCGGGCTCTACGCGACGAGCTTCCTGATGGGATCGATCTCCGGACCCCTCGTCGGCGGGTTGCTCGTCGGATTCGGGCTCCGGGTTCCGTTCGTCATCTACGCGATCGCACTTGTCGTCGCCGCGGCTGTCGTCTTCGTGAGCCTGCGGGGTTCGCACCTGACGGCGCCCGACGCCACCGCCTCCGGCGCCGCCATGACGCTGCGGGAGGCACTCGGGCAGCCCGTGTACCGGGCCGCGCTCGGCTCCAACTTCGCGTTCGGTGGTGTGATCTTCGGCGTGCGGGTGGCGATGGTGCCGCTGTTCGTCGTCGAGGCGCTGCACCGCGACGCAGCGCTCGCCGGTATCGCCCTCACCGTGTTCGCCGTCGGCAACGCGCTCGTCCTCATCGTGTCCGGGCGACTGTCGGACGTGTACGGCCGGAAGCTGTTCGTCCTGCTCGGACTGCTGGTGTGCGGCGCCAGCACCGTCGGAATGGGGCTCAGCGAGAACCTGCTGGTGTTCCTCGTGCTGTCCGGCATCGCGGGCATCGGTTCCGGAGTGATGAGCCCCGCACAGCAGGCCGCGGTCGCCGACGTCGTGGGCGCCAAGTCCCGCGGCGGCCCCGTACTGGCCGCGTTCCAGATGGTCGCGGACGTCGGCGGGGTCCTCGGCCCGGTCGGCGCGGGTCTGCTCGCCCAGCACCTGTCGTACGCGGTCGCATTCGGTGTCACCGGAGGGGTCATGCTCCTCGCCGCGATCGGCTGGCTGCTGGTCCCGAACAAGGCGGCGCCCAGGGTGTCGGTCGAGGCGGTCTGACCGGCGTCTTCGGTACGCTCGTCCGGGTGTGGATCAAGGTCGTCTCCCTGCTCGCCCGGCTGTCACTCGCCGCCGTCTGGCTGGTCTCCGGCGCACTGAAAGTCGCTGATCCCGCCCAGACGATCATCGCGGTCCGGGCGTACCAGCTACTGCCGGAAGACCTCGTCCGGCCGGTTGCCAACACGCTGCCGTTCTTCGAGATCGCCCTGGGTCTGCTCCTGCTGATCGGGCTCGCCGTCCGCGCCACGGCCTCGGTGTCCGCGGTGCTCCTGCTCGTCCTCATCGGCGTGATCGTCTCGGTGTGGACTCGCGGGCTGTCCATCGACTGCGGATGCTTCGGCGGCGGCGGTGCGGCCGACGTGAACGGGTGGGACTACGCCGAGGAAATCCTCCGGGATGTGGGCTTCCTCGCACTGGCCGTGTGGCTGATCGTGTTCCCCCGTTCCCCGTTCGCGCTGGGGCTCCGCTCCCGCACCACTTTCTCAGTGACCCCTCAGCAGACGGTGGCAGAGTAAGCATTCGGTAAATCGATCCGACGTCGAAGGACTGCATCCACGTGAGCTCGAAGAACAAGTACAACCCGCAGCCGGAATCCAGCCGGTCCACCTACATTCTCGGTGGGCTCGCCGTACTGGTCATCGCCGTACTCGTCATCGGGGGTGTGATCTGGCAGAGCAACCGCAGCAAGCCGCGCAACGACGGTTACGGCGGGGTCCAGAACTCCGAGGTCCAGGTGGCGTTGCAGGCCGACGGTGTCGTGCTCCTCGGCAAGCCGGACGCGGCGACCACGGTCGACCTGTTCGAAGATCCCATGTGCCCGTACTGCGCCGAACTCGAGAACAAGAACGGCCAGGAACTCGCCCAGTCCATCGACGACGGCAAGGTGGCCGTCCGCTACCACGTCCTGAACTTCCTCAACCGGCTCTCGGCCAGCGGCGACTATTCCACCCGCGCCGTCGCGGCGTCCGAGTGCGTCGCCGAAACCGGTGACGCCGTGGCGTATTCGGCTTTCCACGCGGCGCTGTTCTCGCCGGCGAACCAGCCGAAGGAGAACGGCAGCTCCGATCACACCAACGAGGAACTCGCGCAGATCGCCCGCGACGCCGGAGCGTCCGACGCAGCCGCCGAGTGCATCACCACCGGGGCGAAGGTCGAGCAGGCGGGTGCGCACGCCGAGGCGGGCCGTCAGGCCCTCGCCGCGAGCGGTGCCACCGGCACGCCCGCCGTGGTGAAGGACGGCACCGTGATCGACGCGCTGTCCAACGAGAACTGGGTGTCGCAGCTGTAGGCGGCTCCGCCGCCCGTGCGCCTTTTTGGTAGCTGGGACAACCAGAAAGGCGCACGGGCGCGAAGCGCCTCTGACCAGGCGATTTGTTGGCCCGGTCGGCAATGGTGTAACTTTCTTCGAGCACGGAGGAAGTCATTCCGAGTGCGAAGAACAACCGAATACGGGGCTATGGCGCAGCTGGTAGCGCACCACACTGGCAGTGTGGGGGTCAGGGGTTCGAGTCCCCTTAGCTCCACTTTCGAGAGAAGCCTCTCATCCGCAGACGATGCGGGTGGGAGGCTTTACTCATTCATCCCTCTTGTCCCGGTGGGACACTGGCGTCATGACATTCACTGTGACGCATCGCTCATTCGATCAATTGGCGGAGTTCGCCGTCACCGACTTCGGCGACGACGACAGCTACAGCATCCACGAGTCCGGGGCGCTCGTCATCGTCCGCGCCGCGCGGGAGCTGATCTACGCCCCTGGGAGCTGGTTCCTGGTGGAGCGGGAGGACGGCCAGGAGGACGGTTCGCCCGGCAACTACATGTGACGGTCCGGGCCGCGGCGCCCGATTCGCACATGTGTTCGACAGCCGGGTAGATTCGACGTGTGGCCGCCCGAACCGAGACCGCGCCGGGGTGCTGCCCGAACGGGCACCCGCTGGCCGCCAACACGTGCCTGGTGGGGTGGGAGGTGTGCGGGTGTGCGACGTCGAACAACGGTGGCCACCGCACCCATTTCTGCCGGCGATGCGGCGCCACCGTCCGGACTCCGCCGTGCAACGGCACGGCCTCCTGTGGCGGTCGGTGAGCGGACGGTTATCGGATCGGCTGCCTCGCGGCCGTCGGGTTGCCCCAGATCGTGTCGGACACGTCCTGGAGCACGAGGGCGACCAGTCTCTCGGTGCCTGCGGTGAACGTGGACGCCGCGACGAGTACCCAGATCCAGTGGCCCTCCCGGTGCCGGATCCGCAGATGTGCTGTCGCGCTGGGGCTTTCCTGGCTCAGGACCCGGGCGAGCATGGTGCCCCACAGTGCGGCGTCGTCGGGGTGGAACAGTTGCTCGTGGTCGAGAGCCGCGAATTCTTCGGCGTCGTAGCCGATCAGGGCCGCGCACGCGGGGTTGCTGAACACGACGTTTCGTTCGCGGTCGTGAACGCTGATCGCGTGGGGAATGGACTCCATCAGCGCAGCGAATCCGTCGCTATCCAGTTGTTTCACTGTTCCCCCCTCATGCTTCTTCGATGGCGCCCACATAATACGCCGCACCTCGCATTTTCGTGCGGTGATTCAGTTAACGAACAGCAACCTCGGCCGCGAATGGGCCCCGCGGGGATAGGGTGACGGGATGCGGTTCGTCACCATCGTCCAGGCCTCCGCGTTCGTCCCCGTGTGGTTGCGGGTCCTGCTGCTGATGGCCGCAGGAGCGAAAGTGTGGGGAGCCGGCATCTACTCGGGCTGCTACTTCGGCAGCAAGGACGTCACGATGGGGTTGGGGACGTTCGTCAACCGCGGAGTCCTGTTCGACGGCACCGCGCCCATCGCACTCGGCAGGCAGGTCGCCGTCGGGCACCGCGTCCAGTTCGTCACGAGTACCCACGAGATCGGTCCGGATTCCGGCCGGGCCGGGCGAGTGTTCGACCGCCCGATCGTGATCGGCGACGGGTGCTGGATCGGCGCGGGCGCGATCATCCTTCCCGGAGTGACGGTGGGCGAAGGGTGCGTCGTCGGGGCCGGCGCGGTGGTCACCCGGGACTGCGAGCCGAACGGCCTCTACGCGGGGTCGCCCGCGCGTCGGGTCCGCGACCTCGACTCGGCGCCGTCCGTCCGCTGAGCGAAGCACGTCCGGCCGAGTAAGGGAGGACGCGATGACGGCGCGGTACCGTCCCCGCGTCGGTGGTGCGTGCCGGGCGTTAGGATGGGCGCCCGGTAGCTCGTCGAGGTCCCACGGAGGTCGCAGCGTTGGCGAAGAAGCGGATTCCCGTCGTCATCGTCGCCGGATTCCTCGGTTCGGGAAAGACCACCCTGCTCAACCACGTGCTGCGCAACAACCGCGGCGTCCGGGTCGGAGTCATCGTCAACGACTTCGGCGCCGTGAACATCGATTCGATGATGGTGGCCGGCCAGGTCGATTCCATGGTGTCGCTGAGCAACGGCTGCATGTGCTGCGCCGTGGACGTCAGCGACATGGACGAGATGCTGGACCGCCTCGCGCATCCCGCGTCGCAGATCGACGTGATCATCGTCGAGGCGAGCGGGCTTGCCGAGCCGCGCAACATGATTCGTCTCGTCCTCGGCAGCACCAACCCGCACGTGGTGTACGGCGGTCTCGTCGTGATGGTCGACGGTGAGCAGTTCGAGGACATGTCGGCGCAGCACCTGGACCTCGGCAAGCACGTCACACTCGCCGACCTCGTGATCCTGAACAAGACGGACCGCATCGACGACGACCGGCGCGTCGCCGTGCAGGCGATGGTCCGCGGCTACAACGACCGCGCGCCCGTCCTCACCACCGCGCACGGCCGGATCGAGCCCACCCTGCTGTTCGACCGGGAACCGGGGCGTGAACCGGCGGCGGGGGAGCAGCTCACCCTCGACCAGCTCCTGCTGGATCAGCACGACCACTGCGAGGACCACGACCACCTGCATTCGTCTTACGAGGCCGTCGATTTCGCTTCGGACGAGCCGATCGATCCGCGGCGGCTGGTCGAGTTCCTCGAGCAGCGGCCGGTGGGGATCTACCGGATCAAGGGATTCGTGCACTTCGCGGTTCCCGGGCAATCACGGAAGTTCGAGGTGCAGACCGTCGGCCCGCACATCAGGTTCACGTCGACGCGCTGGGAGCCCGGCGAGGAGCGGGCGACCCAGCTGGTGCTCATCGGGGCCGACATCGAAGCCGAGCACGTGCGGACCCGGCTCGCTGGCTGCGTCGTGGCGGCGGGCGAAGATGCGGACCCCGGTGCGATGCTGGGTGTGCACCGCTATACCGTGACGGCGTGACCGAGTCTGCGTGTAGTCCCGATACGAATTCCGAGCCGGCGCTGTCGGTGTACGACGCGATCCGTCGCCGCCGCGACGTGCGGGCCGAGTTCACCGGGGAGCCGATCGCGGAAGAGGTTCTCGACCGCATCCTGGGCGCCGCGCACTGCGCACCCAGTGTGGGCAACACCCAGCCGTGGGATTTCGTGGTCGTACGCGACACCGGGACGCTGACCACGTTCGCCGACCACGTGGCCGGCGCTCGCAGGCGCTTCGCGGAGTCGCTGCCCGAAGACCGGAAGAAGACGTTCGATCCCATCAAGATCGAGGGGATCTGCGAGAGCGGCATGGGGGTGGTCGTGACGTACGACCGGAGTCGCGGTGGCGAACACATCCTCGGCAGGCACACGGTCGACGACACGGGTCTGTTCTCCGCGGTGCTCGCGATCCAGAATCTGTGGCTCGCCGCGGCCGCCGAGAACGTGGGCGTCGGCTGGGTGTCGTTCTACGACGAGCCATATCTCACCGAACTGCTGGGGATCCCCGAGCCGGTGCGTCCCATCGCATGGCTGTGCGTGGGGAGGGTTGCCGAGTTCCAGCAGGTGCCGGACCTCGAGCGCTTCGGGTGGCGGGGGCGCCGGCCATTGGCCGACGCCGTCCACCTCGAGAAGTTCTAGCCCTGACGGCGGCGTGAACCGCCGGCGGACGCCGTGCGGGTTCCCCCGCCCGTAGAGGAGGCTGCGCGGGGGCGTCCGGCTCCACCCGAGCGGGAGCGACGTGCGCCGCCGCCCTGACCGTGTGCGCGACCGCCCTGACCGCCGCGTCCGCCCTGGGCGCCGCCCGGCCGCTGGTTGCGTCCGCCGCCGCCGTTCGATGCCGGCGCCGCCTTCGGGGCGGGAGCGACGTGCGGTGCGATGTCGCCGACCAGGTCGAGCACGTGTGCGGAGTCCGCGGTGCTGCGGACCGGGGTCACCTTGATCGCGGCCTTGCGCATGAGGACGGCGAGGTCCTTGCGCTGCTCGGGCAGCACGACCGTGACGACGTCGCCTGCGCTGCCCGCGCGTGCGGTGCGGCCGGAGCGGTGCAGGTAGGCCTTGTGCTCGGCGGGCGGATCGACGTGGACGACCAACTGGACGTCGTCGACGTGCACGCCGCGTGCCGCGACGTCGGTGGCCACCAGCACGCGGGCCTCACCGGCCGAGAATGAGGCGAGGTTGCGGTCGCGGGCCGCCTGCGACAGGTTGCCGTGCAGGTCGACCGAGGGGATTCCCGCTTCGGTGAGCTGACGGGCCAGCTTGCGGGCCTGGTGCTTGGTGCGCATGAACAGGATCCGGCGTCCGGTGCCGGATGCGAGCCGCTCGACCAGCTTGCGCTTGGCCTCGACGCCGTCCACGTCGAACACGTGGTGCGTCATGGCCGCGACGGGCGAGTTCGCCTCGTCGACCGAGTGCAGCACCTCGTTCTTCAGGAACCGCTTCACGAGCTTGTCGACGCCGTTGTCCAGGGTGGCGGAGAACAGCAGCCGCTGCCCCTGCTGGGGGGTCGCGTTGAGGATGCGGGTGACGACGGGCAGGAAGCCGAGGTCGGCCATGTGATCAGCCTCGTCGAGCACGGTGATCTCGACGGCGTCGAGACTCACGAACTTCTGCTTCATCAGGTCTTCGAGCCGTCCGGGGCACGCGACGACGATGTCGACGCCCCCCTTGAGGGCACTCACCTGACGGTTCTGGGAGACGCCACCGAAGATGGTGGTGACTCGCAGGTCGTACGCGGCGGCGAGGGGCTCGAGGGTTGCGGTGATCTGCGTGGCGAGCTCACGGGTGGGGGCAAGGATCAGGCCCACCGGCCGGCCCGGGCGGCGCTTTCCGCCGGACAGTTCGCCTGCGAGGCGGGACACCATCGGAATGGAGAAGGCCAGCGTCTTGCCGCTGCCCGTCTTGCCGCGGCCGAGCACGTCGCGTCCCGACAGCGTGTCGGGGAGGGTGTCGACCTGGATGGGGAACGGGGAGGTGATCCCCTTGTCGGCGAGTGCTTTCACCAGCGGTTCGCGGACACCGAGCGCGGCG
>NZ_WXYH01000010.1:0-27035 GCF_009872365.1 Rhodococcus sp. T7 | reverse complement strand
GGGTGGTCCGCACGCAGCCCGATCCCGTCGATCAGCTCGCGGCGAGCGAATACGCGATCGCCATCGACGACCTCCAGCGAGGCGGTGACCACCTCGACCCGGTCCGGGAATATGGCCACCGGAGTGTCCAGGGTGAGCACCCTGCACCGGCCCGGGCCGGTGGGGTCGGGTTCCTCCATCGACGTGTGGACGTAGCGGAGTTCGCTGATGTCGCCGGTCAGTCGCAGGCGTAGCAGCGAACCGCCAGGAATCCACTCCCGGAGGTCGACCACCAGGCGCCGCGGGCCGGACACCTCGAACGACACGGGCCGGGCAGTGAACCGGAGCGTGGCCCGCAGGCCATTGCCCCAGCCGCCTTCGGTGCGGGCGAACAGTTCGACCGGCGCGCCGCCGGTCGTGGTCAACTCTTCGAACCGGCCGCTCGCCCGCCCGCGAGCGTCGGCGAACCGGTCGCCGTGAGCGTGCACGATCCGTATCACATAGGCGCGCTCGCCGCCTGCGGCGAAGAAACTCGACACCGCATATGGCAGGCGTCCTGGACCTTCGAACCCGCCGAAGTGGTGGCGATACTCGTCCCAGCTGGTCACCGGCACCGCGATCGACCGGCGGCGCCGCGTCGTCGCCAGCCAGGCGGCAACGTCGGTGTCGGGTTCGAGCGTGTCCACCGGCAGCCACGCCGGTCCGCGCGGTGCCACGCCGAGGAGCGCGGTGATGTCTCTGCGCACGCCGGTGATCGAGCGCACCGGTTCGGGCGGCGCCAGGAAGATCCCCGGGGCGCCGAGTCCACGGAGAGCCCGGCCCAGCGTCATGTCAGCTGTACTCGATTTCCCGGTAGTTGAGGGTGAGCTCCTCCATCGCGACCTCGGTTCCGCCCTTCGCGGCGAGGGTGGGACCGGTCCACTTCTTGGGCTGGGCCTCCTGTAGCTTCCAGGTGCTGACGGCGTTGCGCGCCTCGTCGAGAAGAGTGATGGTGACAATTCGCGGGTCGATGTCACCGGCGCGGACGTTCTTCAGCCAGGTGAACAGGTCAGCCGAGCCGATGAGGCCGCGCTTGAGAACGACGTCCTCCACTTTGAACGTGTTCTGCACCTTCCGGATGGTGTTCACCTTTTCGTTGCCGTTGCGGTAGTCGGCGTACTGCACCTCGAAGCCTAGGCCGCTGACGTCACTGAAGCCGCCGACGATCTGACCTTCGTCGCCGGTGCCCTGGTCACCGCCGAGGGACACGAGAAAGCTGAACGCTCCATACGGGTTGTCGCGCTGAGTTGGCATCGGTCATCCCTCCGATCAGATCCGGGAATCGGCGGTGAACTGGCCGATCCGGAAGATCACGTACTCGGCCGGCTTCGTCGGTGCCACCCCGATGAGGCAGATCAGCCGCCCGTTGTCCAGGTCGTTCTGGGTCATGGTCGTGCGGTCGCAACGGACGAAGAAGGCCTCCTCCGGCTTTGCCCCGAGGAGGGCGCCGTTGAGCCACTGCACATAGAGGAAGTCCTCCACCATCTGGCGGATGTTGCGCCAGAGCCGCTCGTTGTTCGGTTCGAACACGGCCCACTGCATGGCCTCGTCGATGGAGTGTTCCAAGTAGATGAACAGGCGCCGGACGTTCACGTACTTCCATTCGGGATCCGATGTCATGGTGCGGGCTCCCCACACCCGGTTGCCTCGGCCCTCGAAGAATCGCAGGGCATTGATGCCCTCCGGGTTCAGCACGTCGTTGCGTGCGGTATTGATGTTCGCTTCGAACTTGGTGAGCCCGCGGACAACCTCGTTCGCCGGGGCCTTGTACACGCCGCGGGTGATGTCGTTGCGGGCGTAGATGCCGGTGACGAACCCGGACGGCGGCAGCAGCAGCCGCCGCGGCGGTGCGCCCTGCGCGGCACGCTCCAGCGGGTCGAGCACCTCGATCCAGGGGTGATACATCGCCGCGCGGGTCGAGTCGAATTTCCCGCGAAAGGCCCTCACCTCGTTCATCGAGCTGGCGCGGGGGGCATCAACAACGGCGATCCGATAGCGCTCGAGCTCGGCGTGCGCGATCAGGCGCTCAGCGGCCTGTTGGCAGAGCAGCTCGTCGTCGTAGGTGCCGCCGTCGGGAACGGCGACGATCGCTATGTCGTCGATCTCGCCGAGCGCCCGCAGCCCCGTCGCCTTCCGCCGCGGATCGTCGGGGTCGGCGTCATCGCCCAGCAGGTCGTCCGGCTGGGTCAACTCGCCATCTTTCCCGCCGGCAAGACGTACACCTTCCGGGTCCGTCATGAGCGCGAGCAGCAGTGCGATGGCCCGACCAAGTTCATCGGGAGCGTCTGTGTCGAGCAACAGGACGGCGTCCTCGTCTTCGGGGTCGTCGCTCTGCATGATTTTCGCGATCCATCTCCGTTGCGCCGGATGGGTCGCCAGTTCGTCGCACACGTCGATGCGGTCTTCACCTGCCTGGACGGTGACCCGCAACGCCACCTCCGTGATCGTCGATCCGGCGGCCACGGCGACGGCGGCACCATTCGCGTCGAGGAACTGCTGGCGGGCGAGGCCGTTGAGGTCGACGGTGCTGGGGTCAACCTCGACGACCGCCAGGTCACCGCCGACCGGGTCCGCGTTCGGTCCGGGCGGGGTACCACCGGGTGCGGTGACCTCCACCACCGCGCCATGTGTCAGGCCGCGGGCCTGGGTACCGAACACGCCATGGTCGAACGCGACGTTGTTTTTTCGGATTGGCCGCACCGTGAGCAGCACGTTGCCGTAGGCGCCGGGCCACCGGCCGCGCCAGGTCGCGTTGTCGGCTGCGCCGAACGGCAGGCTCAGCCGGGCGATGCCCCAGTCGGCCGGTGCACCGCCGCCGGGTTCGGTCGGAACGAAGACACGGGCGACGTACAGTCGCTTTCCACCGTTGAGGAAGAACGCCCGGGCCGCGTGGGCGAGGTAGCACTCGCTGGTCGGCTGGCCGTCGCCGCGGTCGACCGTCAGCTGCGCCAAGCCGCCGTAGACCCGTTCGAACTCGGTAAAACTGGTTATCAGGCGGGGCTCGTTCGTCGACGGTCCCGGCCGACCGTTGTCGGTGTATTGGACGGGTCCCCACCGGGTCATTCCGGCAAAGCCGGTCGTGCTTGTCGGCACACCTTCGATCGACTTGGAGCGAAAGCTCACCTCTTCCACGTAGACGCCGGGGGCAAGGTATTCGGGCATGGCTCTGCTCCTCGTTCAGGCGATGCGGATGACAACCGACGTCTCTCGCCCGTGCGGGAGGTCGACTGGTTGCGGTGGGTTGAGAGGTGACAGCTGCGCTTGACCAGGAAGGAAGCGGCGGCCTGTCAACGAAGCCTCGACCTCGGGGGTGGGCGAGGTGACGACAGTCTCGAGCGGGAGATCCCAGAGTGGGTCGACTGATGCCCGCAGCGGGTCGGCGGGATCGGGAGTTGGGGCTGGGAGCGTCGCTCCGATCGTCAGCGAGATGGGCACGGGGTCGGCCGGCACGACGATGTCGTTGGCGGACTGCTCCACGACGAGGGCGAACTCCCCTCGATCGTCGCCGTGGGCCCAGCCGACGTCGTCGCCTGTCGCATTCTGCGCCCGGACCCGGGCCCAGCGGACCGGAACGAGCGCACCGCTGCCAGCGTCGAGTCGCACGATCCGTCCCCGCATCACGGTGGCGCGTGACGGGAGGTCGGCGGCCGAGCCTGGCATGCACCACAGCGGCACGCTGCGTCGGAACAGCGGATGCGGCGGTTTTGTCGGGTCGGCCTCGGCGGCGAGCACGTCGGCCTCGTCCGCGATGGTGATGCGGACCCGGCGCGGGACGATCCGCCGGCCGAGTCCGGCAATGCGGGTCGCGCCGACGTTGTCGTCGTCGACCACCCGCAGGTCGACGGTCGTCGGTAGGCCCTCGTCATAACGGGACACGAATCGTCCGGTGTGATGGCGGTGCATCCGCGGCAGGACCGCCGTCAGGGTTTCGCCGAGGCGCCACGGGCGCCACTTGCCTACCGGGCGGGGGAATCGCTCCATCCGCACGTCCGCGCCCGCGCCGAGGCGCCGGCCCGAGATGGCGTCGCGCAACTCCACGCCGAGCGCGAGGTGGACGACGCTTTCGTCGTAGCGGTCCGGCGTGTAGACGTTCATGGCACCGGCACCGGTGAGGGGACAAGCCCGCGGACAGCGGTGACGACGTCTGGATGGTCGGGTTCGTCCGGGGCGTCGATGCGGGTGACCCGTGCGACGTAGGAGACGCTGAGGCGGAAATCGGTCGGCAGGGTGTCGAAGGTGCGCAGCACGTCCTCGGTGACCAGATCTTCGTTGATCACTTGGATGGCGTCCCGCGCGTCCCATCCGCCCGAAGGGTGCAGCCGGGGGCCTGACACGATCGGGTGCCGCTCGAGGCACTGCATCGTGGCGCCCAGGATGCGCAGCTCCGCTTCGGCATCGGTGTCGAACGGCGTCAGCAGGAAGTGCGCGTCGAGCGGGAGGTGGATGGTCTGCTCGTGGTGCGCGACCGCCGACCACGGCGCTCGCATGGTGTGGTTGATGTCCACCCGGTAGCAGAACATGGATAGCGACGGAAGCGTGATGACACTGTTCGGTGAGATCCCGACCTGGCCGAAGTCCTCGGTGCGAACGATGCGCGCGGTGGGCAGTGCCCGGAACGCGTTGGCGTCGAGCGCGTCGAGGTCCGCGAAGGAGCGATTCAGCAGCTCCTGAAGGCTCAGCGCAACCGCCGCAATCGAGGTGGAGTTCGCCACGAGTACGACTGTCGGAGCACACCGTCACCACCGCGTCACCGCCGATACCGCTCAGACGGTGACATCGACGTGACGGGCGCCAGGAACCGTGTGGCCGTGGACCTCAACGGCTGGTTCGATCGCATTCCACGTCTCACGGTCGACGTTGGGCACCGACGTCTGCCCGTCTTCCGTTCATTCGGGGTTATCGGGTTCCAGTTCGCTCTCACGGCCGCAGTCCTGGTATCGCTGCTGAACGGAGTCTCGCTCGCGACCGCGCTCGGAATGTCGGCAGTCGCCGGTCTGTCGTTCTTCGCGTGGGGTCTGCTGCGCCGAGCCGTGACCGGGCGGGAAACTCTCGTGCTCTTCGAGTACGTCTGGGTTGCGTTCGGCGCCGCCGTCGGATTCCTCTGGTTAGCGGGCGGCCCAATTGTGGCCGGACTGGACGCCATGGCGGTGGCACTGTGCGCGTTCCTGGCTTGCGGCCGCCTGGGCTGCGCGGCCGCAGGTTGCTGCCACGGCGTGCTGGCCAGAACCGGGATCGTCTACGGGCCCGAGTATGGGCTGCCACCTCGCCTGACCGGTCGGCGGCTCCTGCCCGTTCAACTGTTCGAGGCTGCCGGGCTGACAGTTATCGGACTGGTCGGGCTTGCGCTGGTCGGCGGGCCAGCCGGAAGGCCCACCGTGTGGTTCCTTGTGGCCTATGCGGTGCTCCGCTTCGGCTGCGAAGCGCTGCGTGGCGACAGACGCCCCACCGTCGTCGGTCTCTCGGTCCCTCGGGTGATGTGTGCAGCCCAGGTCGTGGCCGCCGTCGTCGCGGCTGAGTGGTGGCTCGAACCTGAGCCTGCGGGTCGCGCCCTGGTCGCCGGTGGTGTCGCGCTGGCAGTCGCCGCACTCGCGGGGATCAGTCTGACGGTCCTGCGCGGCAGAAACCCGCTCGTTGCGCCCGAGCATCTCGACGAGGTGTGGGAGGTCATAACGACGCTCGGACCGCGCGCACCGATGACCGACCCGCACGCCGTTCACACATCTCGTGGCATGACCGTCGCCGTCACCCGCTCCGGCGAGGGGTTGCACGTATCGCTGTCACACCCCGAGCGGCCCACGTTCCCGGTCGGTGTCGCTCTCCGCCCAGACGCGGTGATCGAGCGTTCGGGAATCACCCACCTCGCGCTGCAGACCGACAGTTCTGCACTTGCACACACCGACTCCGCGCCACCCGTCGCTGTGACCACGCAAGGACGGCGCGGCGCGATGCCGAACCGCATCGACGATCAGGACACCGACTACTTCGCTCGCCCCAGTTCGTCGGGAGCCGCGAGCCACGACGGCGCCACAGCATCGTGACCTCCCGGTGCAGGGACGGTGACGATGGCTTGACAGCGCCGCAGTCCCTTTGACCGGTGGACAGTCGAACACGCGATACCATCCTCGTGCTGCGGCTTTGGGGCGAGCCCCATGACCCGCTCATACGGGGGCGGCTACTAACCGAGGCGACCCAGGATGGCATTTTGGCGGTCGGCATCGAGGCAATCGTCCACGCCGTCGAGTCGGAGATCCGGGCCTTCGCCTGCGACGATCCTCCCGCACGCGACGAGCGCGGCAATGTCCGAGGAGCACATCCGTCGCCTTGACGACGGTGCCGCGACGCGCGAGAGACGTCCTGCGTGACGAGAAGGTGCCGGGTTGCGGCGCACTCTTTCCAACGACGGCGAATATCGGAGGAAAAGGATGCGCAACGTACGACTTCACCTGATAGGCGGCTTCGAGCTAAGTTTCGACGGTGGTGCGCCGATTGTCCTTCAGCCGGTCCTTCAGCGCCTGTTGGCGTTCGTGGCGCTCATGCCTCGCGGGGTCGAGCGGGAGTTCGCAGCGCTCCAGCTCTGGCCGGATAACTCCGAGGAACGCGCCCGGGCCAGCCTTCGTTCAGCTTTGTGGCGGCTCCATCGGCTGCCCGTCGAGGTCCTGGTCGCCACCTCGACACGACTTCGCCTGGCCGACCATGTGTGGGTCGACGCACGACACGGGGTCGAGGAGCTTGCACTCGACCAGCTAGGCAGTCCTCTCATGTTCCAGTCGCTGCTAGCGGACCTCTTACCAGATTGGTATGACGACTGGCTGACGATCGAACGCGAGCGGCTACGGCAGTTGACCCTGCATGCGCTCGAGTCGCGAGCGCGGAATGCTTTGGCCGCGCTCGACCTCTCGACTGCGATCGACTTGTCGCTCACGGCGATTTCGATTGATCCGTTACGGGAGAGCGCGCACCGGTTACTCATCGAGGCGCACCTCGCCGAGGGGAACGCGGGAGACGCTAGGCGCATGCTCGACGGCTACCGAGAAAGGATCGCCCTCGACCCCGGCCTGACCCCGTCACCGGAGCTCGAGGCGCTCGTCCGACAACGGCGAGCGGCGATGTCAGCCACGGGAGTGTAGATCGTCTGCTGAGGTGAATCCGACGAGCTGGCTGAGCGCGTGCGACGGCAAGACACCGAGGTCGTCCCGGAGGAGCCGGCGGAAAATCACAAACTGACGTCGAGCGTCGGCGACGTTGCCCTCGGCGAGGTGCGCCTCGATGAGCGCACGCTGCGCGCTCTCGCGCAAGGGATCAGCGGACACTGCCGAAAGACCCGCCTCGACAGCTTCAGCATAGCGACCACTGAGTCGTAGCTGAGTGGCGAGGGCCTCGATGGCATGGATCCGAAGCTGGCGCAGCCATTCGCGCTTGAAGAGGATCCAGTCGTCCTCCCAATCCGGCAACAAGTCGCGCGAGAGCACGTCGAGGATGGTCGCGCCGACCGCACACTCGGAGCTGTCACCGGCAGAGCCGCCGGGGTCGAGAAGCTTGCGGGCTTCTTCCACAACGCGTGTGACATCGACGGTGACGTGCGCTGCGAGACCAAGCTTCTTGGTTTGGGTCGTGATAACCCGCTCCCTGGTCGCACGGAACTTCCACAGGGCGTTGCGCAGGTTCGCTGCCGCCCGTTCCTCGGTGACGTCGAGCCACAGTGCAGACGCGACTGTAATCCTCGGCTGGGAGCGGCCGCCTAAAGCGAGGTAGGCGACGACCCGTTGAGCGCTCCAAGCCACATCGACTTGCGCGCCGTCGACGACGAGCTCGAAGCCGCCGAGAAGGCCCAGGCGGACTTGCGGCGGGCGGAGAAATGCCATGGCATCGGTACTGTCTTCTGCTGATCTCAGGCCCGTCACTACTCTGCGTCCCTTTCAGATTCCAGCCGACTCGTAGATGGCATGGAGGAGGCGTCAGCGGGTAACTGCCGGTCAGCATGTAGACGGTCCTCAACGCGTCGTGTGGGCCTGACGAACGGTTCGACACCTCGGACGAGTGGTTTCGGGGAACCCCGAGAGCGCCAACCACCTTCGTCGAGGATTACAACAGCGGCCCGTTCTGGTGAAAGGTCCAGTTGCAACCTCACTTCGACACCCACAGTGGATGAAGAACTCGCGCGCACCTTGGATGTTTCGAACGGGGTTCGCCCACCACCATGTGGATTTCTTCGTCGCCGGAAGGCGCTGCTTTCACAATCGAGGACACTACTGACCCAAGGCATTTGGTTCTTCTCCTCGCGGGTCTTGAGTAATCACCTGTTGTCCTGAGAAGTCGAGGTCACGAGTACTGGACCACTTACTCCCTTGCATGCCGCTCACACCCATACCCACAGTCGTATCGCTGGACCTACGCTGCTAATGCCAGCGCAAGACAAAGCGTGCGCATGCCGGGGTGTTGTCCGGCGAAGACTCTGTTGCCTCGATCTAGAACGCTGACCAGCCGCCTGAAGACAAAGTCATGTGTGGCAGGCCGACAAATCACGACTGGTCTGTTTCCATTTTCGCCTTCCGTATCGTCGATGTCACCGGTGATTAGTCCCTCTAAACTCCTGGCGAAAAATCGAGGTTCGGAAACGGCTCGGCGAAATCGATGTATCTCGAACAGGTGGTTCGAGAACTGCCGGCGAGACGGCAGTGCGTGAGGACTCCAAGCCCGACAGTGTGCGCATAGCGCCTTGTCCGACGTGGGCGACCTTTTCTCGATCTCGTCGAGGACGAAGCCGACAAACTGATCGATCAAACTCTGGCGCTGCTCGGCTCCGACGGCAGAACCGACGCACCCACCGAGCCATGACTCAAGCGTCCGCGTGTCGTCTGCCGAATCTCGGTCCAGAATTTGGACCGTCCTCGGCCCACACTGGTATCTGCGCACTCGCGACTGAGTCGGCAGAGCGCATTCTTCGGGGGTCGCCTGCCAGGCGATCCCGGTCACCGGGGGGACCGCCCGATGACACTGAGCAGCACCGCATTGGTCGCGGCGCGACGCGGCACCAGGTTTACGAACTGGCGACCGGATGTCACCGCAAAGAAGTCAGCGGTGGAGCGGACAATCGTGTCGACCCAGCGCTCTTCACCGTCTTCGCGATCCACCGCGTCGGTGTGCAAGACGGAGCGGAAGATTTCGGTGACGCGTCGCTCGGTCACCCACCGAGGGAGGTCTGCCGACTCCACTTCCTGAAGCTGGCGTAACAGCAGGCGCTCGGGGATGAACCCGTCGGAACCCATCACCCCAGGCGCATTGACCGCATCCGGTGATGGCCACGGAAACTCGATCATGTTCTGCTCCGCTGGCTGACCGTGCGGCGGCAAGTTCTGGCCATCGCCGTGGTACGGCTCCTTCTGTTTGCCCGCCGCTGCCCAGGGCAGCGTCCTGTTGTAACCGTCGAATTTGCTCTGGCTCAACTTCCACAGCAATGTGTCGCGCTCTGCCGCCTCAACGGCTTTCCCAAGTGCAACATCGGTCTCGGTCAGGCGGCGGAGCAGGTCTCCCGGGGCGGCCCAGCCGATGAACGTGTGCGGCCGGTTAGGAGTGGCGCAAGTGAAGACGATGGCGCGCGGATACCCGAGACGTTGAGCGCCTGCGGCGAGCATGAGCAAACGGGTCTCCCACCAGGCCTGGCCTTCGCGAAGGTCTGCCACGACGACATCGTTACCGACCGCCTCCCGGAGCGAGTCGATGATGGTATTGCCGGAGCTGTCTTGAACCTGGCCAGGCGCAGTTCCAAGGTTGTTCGCCAGGAGGCTTCGGGCGCCGACCGCGCCTCGTTCGGTAACGACCTCTTGCACGGCCGCGAAGGCCAACTTCACGCCGGCTGCCTCGACCGATCCAACGCCGGACAGGATGACGAGTAGGACCGGCGCTAGGCCGACGATCACCGCGAGCAGCAAGGCGAGGGGCGGCACGTCGGTCTCGTCTTTGCCGTTCCAGCGATGCAGCCACACCACGACCGCCACGCAGATGGGCACCAGAACGGCACTCAAGATGTAGGCCGTACGCCGATCAAATGGCCAAAACCGATGGGTCATCTCAACTCCACTCCAACCATTCCTGCGCTACGTCAGGTGCCCTGGCAACGCGAACGCGCCATGAAACGCTTCCGCACCCCCGGCGGAGCCCAACGATTCCTGTCCATATTCAGTCAGATTTCGCCCGCCTTTCCGGCCCCGACGACACCGTCTGGCCGCCACCGTCGATAGCACCGAAATGGCCGACCGCCTCGCCATCTGGAATCAAGTCACCGGCACCGCCGGCATTCCGCCGCAGCCTGACCTGAGCGAGGACGGCAACCGGCCCCACCACACTCCGGCGCGCCGCCAGCCAACAACGAGCCCGTCAAGTTGACAGCGCCACGGCGACGTTTCCGAAGCGGGCGTGGCAGCAGTGCTCCGCCAGGTGGATCCCGGCGTGATCTTCACCCTTCTGCTTTCTTCCGCGGATCCTCGTCGGGATGCCTGGCCATGACCCCTTCCATCATCGTCACCGCCGAGTCTCGCTCTGCCTGAAGCTTCATCTTGCCCGCCGCGCCGATGTGCGCGCCGAGTAACGTTCCCACCAGGGTGCCGGTAATTCCGGTGAACAGCGCGGTTACGGCAGTCAGGTCCTTCCCGTCTGTCATCCCTTGCGAATACAGCACCAGGGTGACTACTGCGGCAATTAGAAGTCCGAACAATGCAAGGACAAGGGCGGGAAGTGTTTGCTTTGCGTCTTCGAGCACATCGAGGCTCCGTTCCGTCGTCGGATGGCACATTCTCAACAGCTCCGCTCGCGGCACGGACCACGGCAGATCAAGCCGTTGCTGCCAAGGAGTGAGCATGCGACCGTACAGCCCAGAGAAGGCTGAATCCCCCGGTGACCGCACGGCGTACCGCGCGTGGCGCCTGCAGGCTTAATCAAAACAGATCATCAACACAGATGCCCGCAGCCTGCAACCGCTGTTCGTACAATCCGAATCGCTCCGCTCTCCTAGCTCGAAGAACGTCCAGTTCCACTCCGCATCCGCATCTTTTAAGTAGATCCATAAGTTTCTTCTCAGTGTCTATCTGGCTACCCGATCCGTTCCCATCCCAAAATTCTATGCGGTTCGCGGGTTTAATAAGCGCGCGAGTGACAGCCCTTATATAAGCCTTGTACGCAAGCGAAGAATTATCGAACTGCAAGGATTCCTGGTATGTGTTGTGGTCGATGTAGTACGCAAGAAACATGTTATTGTTAACCAACTCGCATCGATACAGGGGCATATCGGAATGCAAGTACACATTCGTACGCACGCTCTTTCGAATATCGAAGAATGTAACCAGCGATATGAAGATGTCATCGGTGAGCTCCGCGACCTTCCCTCTAATGTCAGGGACGCGATTGGGCTCCCGCTCTTCATACAGACGGGCGTACTCCTCGACGACGTCACGTTTGGTCGGATCCAGAATAAACATTGAGATCTGCAAAGACTCAAACTCCGGGTGGCCGGACCCTTTTTGGAGCCGAAAAGCCGCGAAATTCGCGCTGTCACCCTTGTAGTAGTAGAAGCGGTTGTGATCGACGGCTGACCCCCTCAACGCATCAACGAATGCATCACGAAAAGTGCGTGAAGGAGTGCTCGAGCCCGGGAATACCGCGACAGGCAAGGACTCGATGAAGAATTTATGGAACTGGGCGTGCGAGTCTTCAATGAGTTCTTGAAGTTGCTTGCGGCTTTCCTCCCCGCTGCTGAGACGATCAGTTCGTTCTTTTAACTGATCGATAAGAATATACGTGACACCTAGAGCGATTGCTGATGCGATCAGCGATGCACCAACAGATTGCCATACGGGTCCCCAACCGGGCGCAACCAGCAGGCCAACTGCTATGAAACCTGCCCCGACAAGGAACAGGAGGCCGAACGCGGTCTTCCGATGAGTTTCAATTGATCGATAGAGCAATTGAAGAGGATTGTCTTCCATCTTCCCACCACTCCGAAGTGATTGTCTCCGCAGTCCTGACTATCCGCCTCAACAGTACAGACCGCAAGGTCTCATGACGGGCCGGTCGCCCACGTCGCAACCGACCGCCCAACTGCGCTACCCATGGTTGTTCTTAAGTGACGGCGTGGGCGCTTTTCGGTGCCGTCAGTGTCGCAGCCCCACGCCGCTTATCCACTTCGCTGAAGCAGAACCCGTGTTCGGCGAGCCAGGTGCGTGTGCGGCGGGCGTTCGCGTCGCCGTCGGCGGACATCAGCACGATCAATGCCCGTAGCACCGACCTCTGCGGTGTGCTCCCCGCCCGCACCCAACCACCGAGCACCTTGCGGTCGTTGCCCGTCAGCACCACCTGATATGGGCTGGCCATCACCATGATGCACCATCCGCCGGAGAACAACTTGGATCGCTCACGACACATACATCACGCCGGCCACAGCAATCCCCGAGGCAGCGACACGCCGGCCGCCACGAAAGTCATGACGATCGGGGCACCATCACACATATGCCGACACCACCGGAATCGACGAAGAGTGGATCAGTCCGCGGACGCCCCCACCGCGGGCGGCACCAGGTTTCAGCTGCCGGTGTACGGGCTGTTCGCGCGGTCCCTCGCGGCGGGCGGCCGGGTCGACGCCCGGTACTGGTTCATCAGCACCAAGGGCAGGTTCGAGGAGATCGGGTACGAAGTCACCGACGCCGTGCTCGACACGCTGCGCGCGGACCTCGAGTTCGTGCACCGGTCCATCACCTCGGGTCAGTTCCCACCGAAGCCGGGCGGCCGGTTCGACGAGATGACCACACTGCTCGGCCGGGAAGGCATGCAGCGATCCTGGCAGGCCCTGATCGCGGTGCCGGAGCTGGCCGAGTTCGTGGCCGTCCACACGGCGGAGACCGAGCCGTGACCGCGGCGGAGGAGCGGCTGGTCGACCAGCCGCAGCGTGACCGCATCGAATACGAGACCGCGTCGAGTCTGTTCGTGGAGGCCGGCGCCGGCAGCGGGAAGACGCATTCTCTGGTGAGCCGGATCTGCCACCTGGTTCTGCACGACGGTGTGGAGCTGGACCGCATTGCCGCGATCACCTTCACCGAGAAGGCGGCGGCGGAGTTGCGCGAACGGGTGCGCGCCCGGCTCTCCGACAGCGACGAATCGGACCGGCGTAACGCGGCGCTCGGGCAGGTCGACACCGCCGCCATCGGGACCCTGCACGCGTTCGCGGCGCGGATCGTCGGGGAGCATCCCCTCGAGGCGGGGGTACCGCCGCGGATCCGGGTGGTCGACGCGAAGGGCTCGCAACTGGCGTTCGAGCGGCGCTGGCAGCGGATGCGCTCCGAGCTGTTCCCCGACGACGCCGACAGCGAGATCGGGCAGGCGATGACGGTGATCGTCACCGCCGGAGCGTCCCTCGACCAGGTCCGCGATCTCGCCGACCGACTGGACCGGCACTGGGATCGGCTCACCGCCCCCGAGCAAGTGCCCGGCATGCCGGCCCCGGAACTCGATGCGGTGCTGCGCCAGGCCGACCTACTGCTGGACTGCCTCGACGACTGCACCGACCACGACGACAAGTTCGCCCAGCGACTCCACCTGGTCCGGGAGTGGCGCGAGAGGCTCGCCGCCGCCCGCGGCACCGACGACTGGGTGACGGTGGCGTCGGCGTGCCCGACCGTCGGTCAGGGCGGTGTGGGGAAGAACTGGGCAGGCGGCCCGGGGAGGGTCAAGGAACTCAAGCAACAACTCAAGGATCTCGGTGCGGACGCCGCCGGGCGGTGCGAACAGTACTGGGCGGCGGCGCTGGCGATCGTGGTCGCCGAGATCACCCGCGCCGTGCTGGACGCGGCCCGCACCCGCAAGCGCAGCGGGGAGCTGGAATTCCACGACCTGCTGGTCTACGCCCGCAACATTCTCGCCGACGACGCGGTGCAGCGGACGCTGCACGAGAAGTATCAGCGGATCCTGCTCGACGAGTTCCAGGACACCGATCCCCTGCAGCTCGAGATCGCCGGGCGCATCGTCGCCGGCGCCGAGGGACGGCTGTTCACCGTGGGCGATCCCAAGCAGTCGATCTACCGGTTCCGCCGCGCCGACATCGCCACCTACATGGCCGCCCGCGACGCGCAGAACCCCGACGCCATCGTCCGGCTGACCACCAACTTCCGTTCCACCCGACCGGTGCTCGACTGGGTGAACACCGTCTTCGGCCGGTTGATCACACCGGAGCGTCACATCCAGCCCGAGCACACCCCGCTGGACCCGGCGCCGGGCCGGCCGCAGTGGAACACCGAGTGGGGACCGGGACCGTTCGTGTTCGCCAGCACGCCAGCCGACTCCGACGCCCGGCCCGCCGCCGAAGCGCTGCGCGCGTCCGAAGCCCGCGACGTGGCCCGCGTCATCGCCACCGCCCTCGAGAAAACCTGGCACAAGGAGGTCGGCGGCCACGGTGGTTTCGAACACGTGCCCATCACTCTGAGCGACATCTGCATCCTCATCCCGGCCCGCACCTGCCTGCCGTTCCTGGAGAAGGCACTCGACCACGCCGGCATCGAGTACCGGGCGGAGGCCTCCTCCCTGGTGTACTCGACCCAGGAAATCCACGACCTCCTGCTCACCGCGCGGGCGTTGGCGAACCTGGCGGACGAGGCGGCCCTGGTCGCGGCGCTGCGAACCCCGCTGTTCGGGTGCGGCGACGACGATCTGCTGCGGTGGAAGACCGCGGGCGGGCGGTGGCTGCTGCACGCCGACACACCCGACGGACTCGCGGATTCGCCGATCGCCGAAGCGCTCACATACCTGCGGAATGTGTGGCTGGACCTCGCCGGCATGAGTCCGGGACAACTGTTGAGCCGGTTGGCGACCGAGCGGCGGGTGTTCGAGGTGTCGACGGATTCGCCGCGGCACCGGGACGTGTGGCGGCGGCTGCGGTTCGTGATCGACCAGGCGCACGCCTGGTACAGCGCCGACGGGGGCGATCTGCGCGACTACCTGGCCTGGGCGGCAACCCAGCAGGACGAGAACGCCCGCGTCACCGAGGCGGTGCTCCCGGAGGTCGGCGTCAACGCGGTGCGGATCATGACCATGCACGCGGCCAAGGGGCTGCAATTCCCGATGGTGGTGCTCGCGGGAATGAGCGGCGGCTTCCGCAACACCGCCGAGGCCGCGCTGTGGGACACCGACGGCCAACTCCATGTGCACCTGTCCAAGAACGTGAAGTCACCCGGATTTCGGACGGTGTCCGCGACCGAGACCGCGCACACCCGCGCCGAGCGGGTCCGGTTGCTCTATGTGGCGTGCACTCGGGCGGAGAGCTTCCTGGCCGTGTCCGGGTACCAGCCGCCGCGGGGCGAGGGCTGGGGGACGATCCTGGCGCAGGGCATCGACGGGATGCCCAACACCACCCCGGAGCTGGTCGACCCGACCGCGCCGGACACCGACGCCGCCATCCCGGAGGCGGCTGGGGTGTCATGGCAACAGTGGTCGGCCGAGACCCTCACCGTGACAGCCGCTTCGGCAGTGCCCTCGTCGATCTCGGCCACCCACATCGTCCACGACGGGTCTGAGGTGAGCGCGTCGATCCTCGCCGACTATCGGGGCCGGGGTCTGATCCCCCCGGCTACGTCGGTGGAGACGGTGCGCGCGGCGACCGACGCGACCGAGAGCGGCACCGAGGTGGGCATCGCACTGCACGCGCTGCTCGAGTCGGTGGATCTCGCGGCGCCGCTCGACGCGCAGTTCGACGTCCGCGCCGCGGCTGCGGCCCGAGCGGCGGGATTACAGGACACGACCCGGTTCGTCGCCGTCGCCCGGTCGGCCTTGATGTCGGAACCGGTCAGACGTGCTGCGGTGCGGGAGCATTGGCGGGAGATGCCGCTCGCCGGAACCGTTCCGGGCGTCGACGTGATGGTCGAGGGCATTGCCGACGTGGTGGTC
Organism: Rhodococcus sp. T7; assembly: GCF_009872365.1. NCBI lineage: Bacteria > Bacillati > Actinomycetota > Actinomycetes > Mycobacteriales > Nocardiaceae > Rhodococcus > Rhodococcus sp. T7. The sequence goes on along the minus strand of NZ_WXYH01000010.1, from coordinate 11,096 downwards.
GAGGGCATCGCCGACCTGGTGTATCGGGACGATGACGGATCGCTGGTGATCGTGGACTACAAGACCGACCTCGGCGTGTCCACCCAGACACTCGACGCGTATTGGGCGCAGCTGTCGGTGTATGCGGACCTGCTGACCCGGGTGGCAGACGAACAGGTCAGCGCCCTGGTCCTGGTGTTCCTGCGAACAGGGGAAACCGAGGTACTGGAGCGACGATTTCGGTAAGGCCCCCCGGGTCTTGAGGCGTGCCCGTTTCATCGCTTATGTCACCGACCTCGATGCGATGCTGTTCAGACAGGGACAATGGTCGTTCTCGACCATTGATGTCTGCATTATGAGGTTCGTCCCGCGTCCACGAGCCGACCTCCAGGCAATGGCAGCACGGAATCCCCGTTACCGTCTTCACCTCCGCGGAGCTGCGGTCGCCATGTTCTGTATGACTTCTCGCCTCTGTCTTTCTTTCCAATGATCCGGGGCGATGTCATCCTGCCTGGGGTACGGTCGGGTTTTGACGTCACTCGCGTTGAGCGGGACGGCTCGGAAGCGAAGGGCCGGAGTGCCGCACGCCTGAGATCGGTCGGAGGCTTCATGTCGTTCGAGATGCCGATAACGATCGCGACGGCCCTGGATCGCATCCACCGTCGCGAGTACGTGCTGCCAGCCATCCAGCGCGAGTTCGTATGGAGCCGTGACAAGATCACGCGTCTGTTCGACAGTCTCATGCGCGGATACCCCATCGGGTCGTTCCTCATGTGGCATGTCGATGCCACCAAGGGGCGCATCCGGGCCGGGCACATGGGCGATCATCACGTGGGGAGGGCGGATCGGGCCGCCCGCCTGAGGATCATGCCGAGCGCGAGCGGGGACGCGCCGCGGGCGCTCATCGCCCGCACCAGGGCGTGGCCTCACCAGAATCGAGGCGGTGACGCTCGTCGCGGTCAGTCGACGTGGAGCCGGCCGGCGGTGCTCCACGCTGCCGTGAGTGCCGCATCGAGGGCACCGAGCGCCTGCCTGGCCTCGCGGACCTTGGCGGCGACGATCGCCGCGAGCGCATCGGGATGATCCGCCGGGCCGAGATCGTCGACCCGCAGTCCATGGTCGGCGTCGGGCCAGTTGCTCACCTGCCCCTGCAGCTGCACGAGTAGCTGGTCGAGTACCCGCACCATTTCCTCGAGCTCTCGGCGGTTCTGCTGGTACCCCGATGGATCACTCACACCCCGACTCCCCTCGTCTCGGTCACGACCAGTATCGCAAGACCACGCCCCTCGGGGCGAAGCGCACGTCCCGGCGACTCACCCGGAGCACGGGCGGTGACAGCATCGGGACACCCGGTGAAGGCCATAGGTGACGGTGTGCCATCATCTGCCCGGTGGCAGGCACAAAACACGGCGCCGGAGCGTTGACATGACACCGACCTCCGCGAAATGCCGGACGGATCCGGGCAAGACACGAACCGAGGCAAAAGCCATGGCCACCGACTACGACGCACCCCGAGTCACCAACCCCGACCACGAGCCACCGACGGACTCGCTCGACGAGCTCAAGGCCAGAAGGAACCAATCCCAATCCGCCGTCGCCGACGTCGAGGAGACGGACACCGCGGAGTCCTTCGAACTGCCCGGGGCCGACCTGTCCGGCGAGGAACTCACCGTCCGGGTGATCCCGAAGAAGGCGGACGAATTCACCTGCACGAGTTGTTTCCTCGTCCATCACCGCAGCCGCCTCGCCGACACCGCCGGCGGGCAGATGATCTGCCTGGACTGCGCCGGCTGAGCAAATCCCATCACAAGCTCGGGGTGTGTGCGGGTCTGGAGTACCCCACGGCGGAGCATGGCGCGGTTGATTCCGTGGGCCCGCTCCGGCCCGACCTCTGCCCGGGCAGGGTCCGGCTGCGGGTCGATCCCGGCGGATCCAGGTGCTCGATGATCAAGCCTGGGGTTTTCCTCGGAAGATGTTCCGGAAAAAGCTCGTGACGGCGTGAATCTTCTCCCTCGTCAAGTCGATGGCCTTGCGAAAAGATTCATTGTCGCCGGCGGGCATAACGATCTCCGTGTGGTCGAGGCAGGTAACCATGTCCGACACAGTGTGAACCAGAACCCGAGCATCCACCTCCGCATCCGAGGAACCGAAGGAGTCAGCAGCGGATCCCACTCGGGACACTGTCGGCGGCGTCGTGTTCGAGGCCACCAGCGCAGCTCGGCGTCGATACCGCCGGAACCAGGGTCACAGTGCGAAGTGAAGGTGGGCTTGTCCACGTCCGTACCTCGGGCGGTGAACAATTCGATGATGGTCCGGGGCCTGCCGTCGATACGGTCGGTGACAATCGCCGTTTTACCCGTTCCTTTCGCTGGTCAGACACGTCCGGGCAACTGCCGCACCGCCCCTGTTTCATCGACGGCGTACAGCGCGATGTTCAGAAGCTCGAGTACCCGTTGTGGTACGCGGGCCGCGGCTTCGACCGATTCGGGTTCGTCGCGGACGACCAGCGCGAATGTTGCGTGCGGGGCGTCGGTGGGCATCCGACTGAGGAGCTGACCGATGGCCGCGTTGACGTCCAATCCGGGTGTGGTGGTGGCGCCTTCGGCCTCGGCGTACAGCAGTTGCCCGTCACGTTCGGCCACCACATCGACGAACCCTGCATCGGTCCGAACCGTCCATCCTCGAGCTGCCAGCCAGGTCACGAACCCGTCCAGCACACGTACGTCATCGCCTCTCATGGAGACACGGTAAGCCGGGGGTGAGGAACGGCATGCCATCATCGCGATCTACGCGGCTCCGGCGAATCCGCCGCAACGGAGACGGAGCGAGTCGAGGGTGACGATCGAGAGAACCCACCGAGCCGGGCTGTCGTTGTCGGGGTGTCCGTTCGCCACAGCGAGGGCGTGCGACGACAACCACAGGTGGAACCGATAAGGGTCGAGGCACGAAGCTCATCCACGGTGAGGGCGCAACGCCCAATTGCTTCACCGCCGACTGGACATAGGTCCAGAATCCTGCGTGTCGAACACCGGCCGCGCCAATCAGCGACGAACCACCGTCTACGAAAGAATTTCGGCGGAAACTTCTGCGTGGGACATTGCGCCCGCGACGGCACGGGTGAACGATCGGGCCATGCAGAGGAGGCGTTGGCCGGCATTTATGCCGCCGACAACCGGCGGGTTCGACGTGCACGGACATCTCGCCCTCTCGACCGGCGAGCAGTTGACCCTCGACCTGCTCGCGGTGAGAGCCTTCCCGGAGGGTCTTCATCTGCGGATGGCCGTCACCGCGACGGGCAGGACCGCCACGGCCGCGCTCCACCAGACACGCGCACTGACCGACCCCGCGGACCTCTCGGCACAATGGTCGTATCTCGCCGTCCGGGTCCGAGTGGACGACTGTGACGCTGACGCCGACCCCTCCTTCCCCAAGCCGGACACGCAGGCGCGCAGCGGCGGGCTGGCGACCTACCGAACCGAACCGCACTATTGGATCGGAACTGTTCCCACCTGCGCATCTCTCATGTTCAGTGCAGGATGGCCGGAGATCGGGCTCGACACCGCAACGACCACCGTGTATCTCGAATCCCACACGGTCTCGCCCGACTGAGCCGTCACCGCGAGGCCGGGGTGCGGTTGAAGCGGCGACTGCCGGGTCCGTCGGGGTTCACGGGTTCGGTCGCCGATGCGGCCGAAACCGGCCACCATCCGCTCATGGTCGCGTCCACACCCTGTGGCCGGCATGTGAGTCTCCACCGCGCACGACCGCGCCTTTCCTATGGATCGCTACGAGGCTGACGGCCGTTTCACCGTCGCGTCGCACGACCCGGCAACGCCGGTCGAACGCACATGGCGATGAAAGCAGGGACAGGGCCCCACCACCCCCGACGACCGAGCGCCAGGCGGATGGGGTCCGGTCCTGACCCGAGTGCAGCCGGGTCGACAGGTCACGGTACGCGCAGTCGCGGCGTCCGGGCTCACTTGTTGCGCGGCGTGGCCCGGGGCCGGCGAATGGAAAGACCGGGCCGCCACGCAGACCCGCCGCTCATAGACGAAATGCGGGATTCGGCAGGAGCAGTGGGCTACGTGACCTTGACGCTCCCGGTGAAGAAGAACGGCGCCACGGTCCCGAAGCAGAAGACGCTCACGTTGGACCCCGACGCGAAGCCTCCGATCTTTCCGACGCCGGCCTTGAATCCGAAATTCGAGTCGAGCGCGAAGCAATTCCAGCTCTCCCCCGCCGGTACCGCAATGCTGATCTCACCTTTGCCGCCCGCGGTGACAGTGGGTGCGGCTGTCGCGGTACCGGCCCCCACGAGCATCACCGGGGCGATGACGGCCGAGGCAACAGCTGTGCGCAACGCGATCTTGTTCATCGTGCTCACCTTCGATTCTGAAAAAGTCCCGACTCCAATAGGGAGCGGTGACGCCGGCCCCACCAGGAAGCCGCGGATCGCGTGCACCGCGTACTTCGCATATCGCATCGACACTCGAAAAGTTTCACAAATATGGAAATCTTCTCGAATTCGAGTACTCGAACAACCGCCCAATTCAAGTGGACAATCGAACAATTCGGCTGTTATCCGATTAACCGGGTGCGAAGCAAATTACCGAGACCAACTTTCGGGAGGCCGCCTTTCGCCGTGTTCGTGTGCAGGCAGGTGTGTTCGGGTGCCTCGCTACGGCGGCCCGAAGGGATGTTGTCGGGTCACCCGCGGCCTGAGGTGGAGGTGCGAGCACCGTGTCCTTCGGCCACGAGCGATCGAGCGGCCCTCCTGCCGAAGGGGTTCAGACGACAGGAGGGCCTGACTGCCGCGTGTGGCCACCAGGCCCCGCGTGACAGCGTGCCCGACGGATACCCGCGAAATGGTGGGTTCACCCCTGAAGGCAGGTCGGCCCGACCCGCCCCAACTACCCAGCGGGGGGCAGGCACCTGCTTATGCTCCGGGGTGCCCCGAGAGGATTGAGGACACGCATGACCGAGAAGACGAGTAAACCGGAACCGGCGCCTGCTCCGCTGGCCGTGGGCGCCCGGATCCGGATGCGCCGCGATGCCGAACCTGTGTCGGGCGTGGTCATCGAGGACTTCGCCGAACTGACCGAGACCGACGAGCGCGGCCACGACTGGGCCCCGGTGCACCGCTGGGCGATCGCCCTCGACGACGGACGCCTGGCGTTCGTCGACACCAACGACCTCGAGGTCGAATCCGCGCCGACAAATCCGAAAACCGGATCGACCGACTGAGCACCGACACCTGCCCCAGACTCACAACAGTGAGCAGCGGCGTTCGGCAACTCGCCGCACCACATCGCGCACACCGTCGGCGGCAGCGGATTAACCGATCCTCGGTCCGTTCGAATCGACCGGGCCGGGTATATCAATCCCACGAGCACTGGAGGACAAGCACATGACAGGTATCGCGGACAAGTTCGACAAGGCCTACGAGACCCTTCCGATCGAAGAGCTCGCGCAGGCCCCGGTCGCCGCGCTTCAGGGTGTGAGCGAATCCGACGCCGAACACCTCGAGGCCGCATTCAACATCAAGACCGTGGCGGATCTGGGCACCAACAAATTCTTCCTCTGGGCGCAGGCCGTCGCCACACTGGCCGAATAGAGGCCACCACCACAGCCACCGACAAGGTCGGCCTGCTGCTACTTGACCGGCGAATACCCCCGCGGACCCCTCGACGGCTGCGGGGGTATTTCGTTGATGAGGACACCTCGGGATACGAGGATGTCACCACGTTCAGATTCCGAGACCACAGCACCGACTCCTCCCGACCGCAGGTCGAGGCCAGGACGGTGGCAGCCATCGAACTTCATTTCCGCCCCCCACGCGGGCACCGGCCCGAGATCCGGAGCTTTCCCGAGTTCATCGAATCGGCGCTATCGGAGAAAACTCACGGCTTCGACTACACCGAGGCGCTTCCGTACGCGCAGGCAGTCGACCAGTTCGGCAGTTAACGGCCTCCCCCTTACACACTACTTATTACAGGCTGTATTACCATACGTCAGACAGATGCGGGTACACTGGTCGCATGAGCACCATCAGCGTGCGCCTGGACGCACAAGAACAAAAAGCGTTGGAGTTCCTCACCGCGCACGTTGCCGAGGCCTCCACCCAGTCAGACGTGGTTCGAGCGGCGATACGCAGTTACGCGAAGGAAGTGGGCAAGCGGCAGCTCCGCGAGGAAGCCGATCGGCTTGCCTCCGATTCGGCAGACCTCGCCGAAATGCAGAGCGTGCTCGCCGACGCAGAGGCCGCGCGTGCTCAGAGGTGATATCTATCGACTGAAGCCGAACAAGAATGCAGTCGGGCGGGAACAACAAGGTGGCCGATTGTGCGTGATTCTCCAGAACGACGACCTGATGGCGTTGTCGACGGTCCTGGTCGCGCCGACGTCGACGTCGGCGCAGCATTCCTCGTTTCGGCACGTCATCGACGTCGACGGGACCGAGACACTCGTACTGGTCGAGCAGACGTTCGCGGCCGACAAGTCGCGTCTGGGTGAGCATGTCGGGCATCTGCTCCACGACGATTTGGTGGCGGTCGGAGCTGCACTGCAAACAGTGCTCGACCTCGGCTGAACCACACCAGGACTGAGCGAACCGATGGTGGGCGAAGTGGAACGCCAGTTCCGGATGTGCGGCCGCCCGTCCGGCTGACACATACCCTGCCAACACCATCGAATCTGTCACCGTCGGCCCCGGGCAGCTGCAACACCGCGGGGATCCCGCTTACCAGCTCCTCCCCGACGAAGGAACACTGGTAACCCTCGGCTGCGGGACTCCCCTGTACGCCAACGGCTACACCTGCACCCTGACCAACGGTTGCGAAGGCGTCGAGGTCGAGGCTGACCTCGACACCGTCCTTCTCCTGCCATAAGGGAAATATGGGAAACGTCGTTGACTACGCCGGTGTCTGCTCCCCCACAACCACGGCGGTGGCGCGGGCGGCCCGGATACGCGCAATGTCCTGGTGCCGGACCGCGGGCATGATCCCGGGCAGCAGCAGCACCCACATCTCATCGACCCGCCGCTCGAGATCACCGCAATCGGCAAGCACCTGCGAGACGGTCCGCACGCCGGTGAACGCGGCGATGACGAACCGCGCAAAGGCCGGCGGGTCGATGGAAGGCAGGAGGTCACCCTCGTCGATCGCGTCGGCGGTCAGAGCCTGACAGGCATCGATCCACCCCACCTACGGGCAGATCGGACTCCGGCCGTGCGTGCTGAGTCGACGGTAATGCGGATGCCGGCCCGCACGATCGGATCGGATCTGCCTCACCATTGCGTGGCTGAGCATCACCATCTTCTCCACCGCCGGCGCCCGCCGGGCACCGATGGTCTCCACCAGTGTGATCGAGACCCGAGGTTGCTCGGTGATGATGTGGTGGGCCAGGTCCTCCTGGGAGCGGAAATGAAAGTACAACCCGCCCTTGGTAACCCCGGCTCTGGCGACGATCTCGTCGAGGCCGGCGCCGTCAAATCCTCGTTCCTCGAACACCTCGGCGGCCGCGCGGACGATCTTCGCCCGCGTCGCCATCGCCCGTGCCTGGCGAGCCACACCCATCCCCTCCCCGCCCATCAAGAGGCCAACGGTCAACAATGCTGCACAACTCCACCACGAACCGGGAAACCACGACCAACACCCGACACCAAACCGCCGTCGCAGCACTCGACAGCCGGGCCGTGTCGTCCGGTACGCCCGATACGGTCCGCGCTATGACGACGACACCGAACATCACCCACCCGCGGCGCCCACGCGGCCGCTTCTTCGTCGGCATCGACTGCTGGACCGGCGAGGACCTCCCGCCCCGGTTGCTGTCCCGGACCGCGGCGCGGCTGCAGCTCGGCCACTTCCGTCGCCCGCACCAGACTCGCTGGTGGAAGGCACCGGCGCTGATTGTGTTCGCGGCCGCGGCGCTCGCGGTGCCACTCGCTGGCACCGTGGTACCGGCGGTGATCGACGATGGCCTCGCGCTGGGTGGCCAGCTCCTGGCGATCGATCTCGTGCTGGTCGGCGGTGATCGGTTACGCCTGCTCTGCGCTGCAACTGGCGATTCGCTCCCGCGCCTATATCCTCACCCGGTGGCGGCACCGGTTCCGGGTGATGTGGCTGGCCAGCAGCGACGGCGCTGTCGGTGCCGCGCTGACCGTCTACGCCCGCCGCGGCGGCGCGGTGACCTTCCACAACCATTTCCGGTGGCCCACCACACGGCCCCAAGATCCGCCGCTGGCCCGCCGACTGCGGGTCGAGCTCCTCGCTATCGCCGCCGAAGCCGACCAGGTCGTCATCACCTTCACCACAGACGAACACATCGCCACCGCGTACCGCAAGGACGGGTGGCGGGCACCCACCACCACCGAACGTAAGGACTACACGATCCCGATCAGGACGAAGCGAACCGGCGAACTCACACGCTGGGATCTGATCTTCGACCCCCGCGACGAACAATGCACAGCCGCCCTCACCGCTGCCAGAGCCGAACTCACTACCGTCCAGTGAATGCTCGCTGAACGAGCGGCTCGGCGATCAGGGCATGTGCCGTCTGCAAAGACCCGGCATTGTGGTGTACAAAAAGCCGCGATCCCGGCGGGGGTGATGCCAGCACCGCAGCTCAGCGCACTTTTTCGCACTCCCATCTGACCCATATAGCCCATATGGGTGGCACGGTCCCCGCGAGATGCTGGCCTCGGTCGAGCATCTCCGGTCGAAGTATCTTCAGCAATCGGGCCGAGAACTCGCATCAGCCGACGCGACCCCGCGAGCGCCGGATGAAGCGGTTCGCCTCACCCGGCAGGCGCAATGGTTCCTGTCCGCGTTCTCCGGCATCACGGGGCACTTCCAGCTGCGGCGACACATGCTGTCGGCATCCGACTGGCGTCGCGAGATGACCGCCCGCTTCGCGGTGTGGAACGAGATCACCGCGACCGCCACCGCTGCCTGAACAACGCACCCAGCCAACAATTTCCGGGCTGAGACGAACCCAAACCGCCTGCACCGCTGCGACTATCGCTCATGTTGACGATGCCCGTCAGCATGTCCCGGCGGGTCATTCCGCGGCCGTCGGCGGCTGCACCCACACCAACGGCGGAAGGTCCACAGCGTTTCGTCAGGCGGTCGGAATCGGCGGTGCTGGGCACCCGCAGCGACCAACCGGCCACGGGTAGGTCTCGAGCAACGCCGGTGACACGGGATTGTCCTCGGTAAGGGGCTGTGACCTGGGCCGAGGAACTGTGACTGGCGAATTTCGGGGGTGCCCGTCAGAGTTTCGGGGTTCAGCGGCAAGGACGCCGCGCGCTCTTTGCCAATGAATCTTGTTTGAACTGGCGTTCGCAGCAGTCGGTTATGCGGACATCCCGATTGAACGCAGTGAGGCCGATCGAGCCAGGTGGGTCGCGCCGTTGACGAGATCGCCTGGCCGCCAAGGCTCCCCTCGCAGATGAGATGATCTCGAACCGAGCAAACAGTGGCGAGACGTGCCTGGATAGGCAAGATTGATTGGCGAAAAGGAAGATCGCCTGTCACCGCACATGAGATTTGGCCACGCGGATGTCGCGGCCCTACATGAGCTTTAGGGGTCTCGCAGCCGGCGACATTCTGAGACGCCGCGACCTGCGTGTTTGTCGGTTGTCTCACGGTGTGGCCACCGTGATCTGTCTCAACTTCCTGGCCTTTCTCAGAAGACATTGCGATTGGGGCGGCCGGGCAGAGGCGGGCGAACAGGACGCCCTGATGCCAGAAGTCAGGAGTGATTGGGACACAACAGGCCTGGGTGTATTGTCCATCCGTGCCGTTCGAGCCAGCCAGGATCGGCACCGGTGGATCGTCGGCTGCCCGCCCGTGATCAGGGAGCCGCCGCCAACCCGGGAGCAGCTGATCCATCAGGACGTGACTGTCCTGATGGAGACCTGCCGCCAATCGAAACTTCCGCGGAAGTCGGGAGTTCCTCATCCGGGGGGTTTGCCTGATTCGACCTTAGCCTCAATCCGTGGATGGGTGATTCCGGCGCGGTTGGTGGTGGTTTCGGTTCTTCGGGCTGTCGGTGGGCGTGCCTGTTCCGCTGACCGGTGTCAGCTCATCCACGTTGTCGGAAGTCCTCAGGTCGGGCCGGGTGGCGGAACGGATGGGTCAGGCCGGTTGTGGTGGCCCGCTCGCCGATCCGATCACCCTGGACCACAGGATGTTCCACGGTTTCTGCCACGGCCAGTGGGCGGGCAGGTGCAGGACGGGTTTGCCGGCGGGCCGGGCGAACCGGGCGGGGACGTTGACCAGGTCACGACGCAGGGTGGCACCGCGGGCGACGGCATGATTGCCGTCGCAGACGGTGCCGGCGGCGCGGAGCAGGTTGTGCGCGATGGCCGCACAGATCACCCAGGCGCAGTTCGCCGGGAACCGTCCCGACGGGATGTGGGCGAGCGGTCCGTCGATCAGGTCCGCGAACACCGTTTCGACGATCGCGTGCTTGCGGTGGGTGATGTCGGCGTCGACGGTCGGCAGGTCGGAATTGGTGAGGAAGGGGTGATGACGCCACACCGGGAACAACCCGTCGAGGTGGTTGGCGTCCTTGACTCGGCGCACGATCAGGCGGGCGGTGACCTGGTGCCGTCCGGAGAACGCGGTGTACTCGACCTCGGCGACCTCGGCGTCGGAGATCAGCTCCCCGGTCTCGGGGTCGGTGACCGCACCGGGGTAGTGAATCGCCCTGGATCGAGTGGAGACTCCGGTTCAGGCCACCTCGGGGGTTGAGGCAGCCGGGGGACGCTGTTCACGATAGCGGGTCTCGTACCAGGTCGGTGAGAGATAGTCGATCGACGAGTGCAACCGGTCCGCGTTGAACCAGCGGACCCACTCGGCGGTTTCCCGCTCCACCTCGGCCCGACCGCTCCACGACGCGTCACGGTCGATCAGCTCGGTTTTATAGAGCCCGATCGTCGATTCCATCAACCCGTTGTCGAGGGCGTCCCCGACGCTGCCGATCGACCCGGCGATCCCCGAAGCGATCAACGCCTCGGTGAAGGCCAGCGACGTGTACTGGGCGGATTCAACCGGTCGTCGCAACACCGTGCCGTGAGGACGAGTGTACCTGTTCGGCAAACACTTCCGCTGGAGT
>NZ_WXYH01000001.1:0-32371 GCF_009872365.1 Rhodococcus sp. T7 | reverse complement strand
CTCTGGCGCACCTGGGAACACTTCCGCCGCGACCCCACCACCGGAATGAGCGTGTGGTGGCGCGACCACGCCGACCACCACATGTCGGTGCTGATGGCCTCGGACGGCCCGTTCAGCAAGTGCAGTGCCGCGCACGGCCATCACTCCGCGGACAACGCCATCGCGCCGTTGCCGACCGACCCGGCACCTGCCGGGATGTTCCCGGACACCCGGAACCTCTAGGCACCAGCGAAAGGAAACCGGCATGGGAATGCACGACGACGACGGCATTTACACCGCCACCTGCCACTATTACCGCAACAACGGCACACATGGGCTGCCGCATGGCACCTCCACCACCCAGCACACCTCGCAGGCCGCCGCGTACGAAGCCCTCTACGACGCCGTCCGCACGGCGCGGTCCGACGGCGCATCCCAGGTCGACGTGTCCCTCACCCGCGACGACACCGCAGCGACCCAGGTGATCTTCGCGGCTGGCCCTCGACATATCGACGACGTCCACCCTGAGCTCGACGAACAGCGGTCCTCATACTCCCGCGCATGGGAGATCCTCACCATTCATGCCAACGAGATCCTCTCCGAACTCAGGAACCCGCACTCACCCGTCCACCAACCACTCTCGCCGGAACTACGCGACGTCGCCTGGTCCGCCCACAACGTCCACACCCCCCAGATCGGACAGCATGAGTCCTTCGAACGGCACCTCGCCGGCGAGGTCGACCGCGCGAAAGACCGGGCCCGCGAGGCCGGGCACAGCGAAGCCCAAATCGAGACCGCCGCCCGCACAGACCCGAACCTGGACCTCGACCTGAACATGGAACTGCTCTACGGACGTTCGGAACTGATGCTCGACCTCGTCGATGACCTCGCCAAAGACCCCGCCCTCACACCTCAACAACGGGAGGCTCTCTTCGCCGCCGCCGACCAGGCCAAGATCACAAGGGCCCACCTCGACATGCACGGGGGCGAACCGGTCGCATCGTCCGTGAGCAACACGACCGGCATCGACACGGCCATAACCCGTGACCGTTCCAGTGATTCGGCGATCCCCCCGCTCATCGACCAGCTGCAAGCAAGCAGCCCGCCAGCGCACGTCCTCGACTACCCCTACCCGCCCCAGTCCACACCGACAGCACAGACCTCGCTGAGCAACGACGACGCGCGTAACCCGCCTATACGACGGCGTGACACCGACCTAGGGCGTTAACCCCCGAATCGTTCGACCACCGTAAGGAGAACCACATGTCCGAAGGCCCCGAAGTCGACTCGGCAAGCCGGGAAATCAACGGCATGATGCGGGTCGCACTGCAACTGGCCTCGCGCATCGCCGAGAAAATGGCTCGCAACCGTGAGCGTGACCTCGAGCAGGCGCGCCGCGAATCCACCGAACGCACCCGTGAACTCGCACAACGACTCGAGACCGACCGTGCAGGCATCGAAGCGTATCTGCGTGCCTCATTTGATGACCAATGGTGGAACCGCGCACAGCCCGGCGAGATCGCCGACCAGTGGCAGCACGCCCAAGCGTGGCAGGAACACTCCCACGTCGCAGCGGAAGCCGCCGAGCGGATCCGCACCGAAACCGCCAAGCGGTATGGCATCGACGTGAACGCTCCGGGCGCGGACGAGAAGATCGTCGACTCCCTGCTCCGCGATGCGGAGAACCGGCAAGCCCGCGCCGCCGACGAACGCGGCCGCGCCCGCTCCGACACCATGACGGCCAGTGAGATTCTCGACGAAGCCGAGCGGGTAGATGCCGAACGATCCGACGAGACTGAACGCAACGAGACGAACGGCGAAGACGTCGAACCGCAGGCACCTGGCGGTGATTCGCTGTGCTCGGTGGCCGAACACGACTACGACTCCGCCGAACGACGCGGCGACGACGCCGACCAGATGAGAGCCGCCGGCCTCGCAGAAGAAGAAGTCGCCACCCGCATGCGCGCCGACCTCGACCAAGCCCGGCACCCGGTCGAGGCGGTCACCGGGGACGGCAGCCACCCCAAGGCCCGCAAGGGCCGGGCCAGACGTGGTAAGTCCGCCGAGCGGACGATGACCGGCCGGTGAGCATGAACCGGCTGATCTGACCCCAGCTGTCGTACCGACACGAAGCGAGGATGGACTCCATAGGGTCCACCCTCGCTTCATTCGACGTGTCCCGATTGACACCCCGAAAGCAAAATCATCACCGGACGGGGCTACCGGAACGGCGCTGGTCAGCGAGTCTCGGTCAACGGGCAGCTTTCGGGACGTGCCGGGGCGGGTTCGCCTTACGGGAGCGCGCCCCTGGGGCTTCAGGTGTATTCGACCACCACCTTGTCGATGGTGCCGGTGAACGGGAACGGGGCACGGTCGTAGTAGTCGAGGGAAACCGGGGAGCCGAGGCAGGTGCCGATGTCGAGGCAGTCGTTCGCGGTGAACAGCAGGGGTGCGCTGACGGGCACGGTGCTCTGGCCCACTTCCTGCCCATCAATGCACATCCGCACCTTGAGCGGGCCCCCGGGCCGGGGTTCGGCGTACTCGGTGATCACCTCGATGGTGCGTCTACCCGGCGGAATCGGGGTTGCCGAGCGGATCTTGGTGCGTTGAATGATGAACAGGTTGTATTCGTAGCAGAGGTGGCCGTCGTCGACGAAACAGGTCAGCCCGCCGCCGGCACCACCGAGCGCGTACAGCACTCCGGTGGCGTTGTCGGGGACGGTCAAATCGATCGTCACGCGGTTGTTCTTGTTGCCCAGTCCGGGAGCGCAGAATTCGGGCATCCGGGTGATGTCGCCGGAGAACTCCCAGCTCGTGTAGGGGGTGGTGATCCGCTGCTCGGGGTGCAGTGCGATCACCCAGAGGCCACCACCGATCGGGAGCGCATTGTTCTTCGCGGCCTCGATCGCGAACAGCTCCCGTAGCTGCGCGAGTTTGTCCGGATGTTGCTGTGCGAGGTCGCGGTTCTGGGTCCAGTCCTCGTCGAGGTGGTAGAGCTCCCAGGTGTCGTCGTCGGGGCTCCAGTCGCGGATGCCGCCGGGCGTGCCCGGCAACCACGGTGCCCGCGGCCCGAACGCCGAGGCCATCCACCCGTCGTGGTAGATCGCCCGGCTGCCCATGATCTCGAAGTACTGGGTGAGCTTGCCCGCGGCCGCGTTGCGGTCGAGGAAGGTCGGCGCGAAGCTGGCGCCGTCGATCGGGTCCTGCGGTATCCCGTTCACCGTCCGCGGCGGGGTGATCCCGATCAGGTCGTAGAAGGTGGGGATCAGGTCGTTGCAGTGCAGGAACTGGGTGCGTGGTGTGGGGTCGGGGGTGATCTTGGCCGGCCACCGGATCAGCATCGGGTTGCGGGTGCCGCCGAGGTGCGAGGCCAGCAGCTTCATCCCCTTGTACGGTGTGCTGCCCGCCCACGCCCAGCCGGCGTGGTACATGTTGTCGGTCTTCGGGGACCCTAGGACATCGAGTCCGCCGAGCTCGTCGAGCGCCGCGATGTGCTGCGCTGGGGTGGACGGGATTCCGTTCTGGGCGAGTAGTTCGCTGATGGTGCCGTTCTGGCCCTCCCCTGAGGAACCGTTGTCGCCCCAGATGTACAGGATCAGGGTGTTGTCCCGGTACCCGAGCCGGTCCAGTTCGTCGAACAGCCGACCGACCTGGACGTCGCAGTGCTCGGCATATCCGGCGGCGACCTCCATCAGCCGGCGCTGGAACGGTTTCTCGTCCTCGGGAATGTCGTCCCAGGCGGCCATGGTGGGGTCGCGGTCGGTCAGCTCCGCCTCGGGTGGGATCCAGCCCGTCTCCTTGGCGCGGGTGAATACCCGCTCCCGGTAGGCGTCCCAGCCGTCGTCGAACTTCCCGGCGTACTTGTCAGCCCACGGCTTCATGATGTGGTGTGGTCCGTGCAAGCAGCCGCTGGCCCAGTACATGAAGAACGGCTTGTCGGCGTCGAACGCCTTGTGCGTGCGAAGCCAGCCGATGGCGTCGTCGGCGAGGTCTTCACTGAGGTGATAACCCTGCTCAGGGGTTTTCGATGGCAGCACCACGGTGGTGTTGCGGACCAGGTTCGGCTCGTACTGGGATGCCTCGCCGGCGAGGAAGCCGTAGAAGTAGTCGAAGCCGAGACCAGTGGGCCAGTTGTCGAACGGACCGGCCGCAGTGGTCTCCTCGGCGGGGGTGTTGTGCCATTTACCGAAGGCGGCGGTGCTGTAGCCGTAGTGGCGCAGCACCTCAGCTCCCGTCGCGCTCGACTCCGGAATGTGGCCGGAGTAGCCATCCCAGTCGTTGGCCAGCTCGGCGATCTGCCCGTTCCCGACACGGTGGTGGTTGCGGCCGGTCAGCAGCGATGCGCGGGTCGGCGAACACATTGCGGTGGTATGGAATCGGTTGTATCCGATGCCCTCCTGCACCATCGCGTCGAGCGTCGGAGTGTTCACCTCACCGCCGAGACCACTCGGCAGCCCGGGTCCGGCGTCGTCGATGAGAACGACGAGGATGTTCGGTGCATCGGACGGCAGGCGCCGCTCCTTCGGGCGGGGGTTGTACACCGACTCCGCCATGGTGCGGCCGGCGATACTTCCCGACGGAGTCGGTGGGAACGGCAGGGTATCGCCCCCCGGAATCGGATCCGCGATAATGCCCATCAGCTCTTCCTTCCTGCGGTCGAGGACCGGACGTGCGGCGCCGCTCCGAACTGGTGGTGATCGGGCCCGCTCCCCTGAATTCAGCGAATCACGCACAACACCGAGTCGGGATCACCCATACAGGAGGAAATCGAGCGCAACCATCCCGTCAGCGGAGGTGGAGTTCGGCACCCACTCGCCGCGTAACGGTCTCGATGGGGCGCTGACCACCCCCTCGCACCCACAGCCGACCGACCCTCGCCTGCTCATGCACCAACTTTGCGTGTCGGCCCGGAGCGCTCTGCTTGCGCCTCCGCACCACTGTCCCTTCCACAGACTGCTCCGACGGTCGCCGCCCGCGCCTCACCCGCCGCGGGTGAGGCCGTCACCCCACAATCAGGACCAGGCTGGACGGGGGGCGCACACGCCACCGCCACCGCCACCGCCACCGCCACCGCCACCGCCACTGCGGGACACCGAGGACTAGGGAACGTTGCGATGACCACCGATTTCCAGGAAAGGGCCCGCCGGCTCCGCAACGCGGTGGAGCCGATCGCCGCCGGGGTGTATTTCGCCCCGGAAGCACACCAGGCGTACGCCGCTCTCGGGTTCGGTGGCAGCCCCACCGCCCAGGACGGCGTCGCCCGTCCGGACCTGAATGCGTACTTCGCCAGCCGCGGCGCCTGCCTGGGCCAGGTCCCCGGCGAGGTCGTCGCCGCCGCCTTCGGTTGCTTCAACCCCAAGGTCCTCGTGCCCGCCGTCGCGGCTGGCTGGCCGATCACCAGCCGAGAGAAAATCCTCACCGCCCGGGAACAGGCCGCGACCGCGATGCTGACCCGGGTCCTCGGCGAGCAGCCCGACGGCCTCGACCGGGTCACCGCCCTGCTCCGCCGCGCCGCCGACGCCGCACCCTGGGCGGGCCGGCCGATCTACAGCGGACTCTGTTCGCTCGGGTTCCCCGACCACCCGATGGGCGCGCTGTGGCGCGCCGCCGACCTCGTCCGCGAGCACCGCGGCGACAGCCACGTCATCTCCTGGGCGGTCGGCGGCGCTGACCCGGTGGAGATCCTGCTGCTCACCGAACAGTGGTGGGGGCAACCTGCCCGCTCCTACACCCCCTCCCGCGGCTGGGCCGCCGCCGACATGGACGCCGGCGTCGACCGACTCACCACGCGGGGCCTGATGACCGGCGACGAACAGCTCACCGAGGCCGGCCGGGCATTCCGGGAGGAGATCGAGGTCCGCACGGACGAACTCGAACGGCCGCTCCTGGACGCGCTCGACGACGACCTGGACGAACTCCTCGACCACCTCGACGCCTGGTCCGAGGCGATCATCGCCGCCGGCTCCTACCCGAAGCGCGTCGCCGGGATCTACAACGTCGGCGGCGGACCACACTTCGGCTCCGGCCTGACCATCGACACCGCAGCCGAACTGTACGAGGACAAAAACTAAACGCACCGCCCAACCGTTTCGCTACGCATCCATGGTGTCCCAGTGATCGATCCCTCACGGACGGCTGAGCAAGCGTTGGTTTGACGCCCGCTCTTTTCGGGCTGGCTCTCAGTTCGGTTCCAGCCATTAAACCCAGATCCACCCGAAGGGGCCCGGTTCCTTCTCCCGGAGACGGCGTACACCTCCGGACTCCAGGATGTCGAGGTGTATCGATTCCATCAGGGTGGGGGCGCCTTGCCACAGGCGTGGCCGTCCGTCGCGATCGAACACCGACATACGCTCCGTCGTAACCGGCTGCAAAGGCGGGGTCTTGCAGCTGGTGTGCCAATGCCCTCGATCGCATCACCAGCCAGGTCCCCGAGTCGGTCGTCCACGGCGGGAATGCCGAGGTGAATGGTACCGAGGCGATGGGGCGCAGTTCCTCGTCGAGTAGCTGCCCGCGCGTTTCCGACCGGCCGACGGCCAGTGGCGACCCCACATCCACCAGCGTGGTGTCACCGGAGTTCCAGAACGGGCGTGGCCAGGCCGTTCCGAGTTCGAGTGCACCGTCGAGGCGAACTCGCGCGCACCACGGCCCACGCTGATTCTGCGCGACTATCGTGCCCTGGGCTCCGGTGCGCATGAACAGGAGGAAGCCGCCCGCACCCGGGCTGACCGCCTCGATGTCCGCCGGCACATCAACGGTGGCATACACGCCCCCGCTCAACGTCCGCAGCACCACGGAACTGCTTGTGGCCCGATATGTCGGTGCCGCGGTGGCCAGCACGCCGTCCGTCAGTGCCGAGGCCGACGCCGAGACGGGGGCGGAGTCGACGATCGTGACGGTACCGGCGTGGTCGCAGTGTGCGATCCCGTCGGCCCCCACGACCCAGCAACCGGAGCCGTCGGCGTGAAGCCGGCGTGGTGTGTAACCCACGATCCCCGAGCGGCGAATCGCCCCCGGCACGGTGTGCGTGCTGGTCGAGCCGTCTCCTGCTCGGCGCACGAGAACAGGGCGCCCGACATCGAGTAGCCACAACACCGAACCATGGCCGGCCAATGGGCCCGCCCGAAACGCTCTCGTCGACCCCGTGTGTCGGGTCGAGGCCTCGTTGCTGCCGCTCATGCGCCTTTCGGCGAGTCGCTGAGGATCATTCTCAATACTTACCAGACTGTCAGACCTCGCGGTCAATGAAGCTGACAGTGATGCCATGAGGCTCCGAGCGGGGTTTCCGGAAGCGGACTCGGCGAACGGTCTCAACCCGGCACCTGTGTGCCGCGCGGGAGAGTCTTAGTCGCCGAGGTAGCCAGTCTCAGGATTGATCTGACCGAGGAAGTCGCGGATCGACTCGCGATGCTCGTCAATTGTGTTCGGCTGGAACGTGGATGGAGCGTTCGCTCGGTCCTGAATGCTGGAATAGGCTACGCGTTGAAAGCTGGAGAACCCGTACCCCTTGTTCGGTCCGGATTCCCAGTCATAATCGCAGGCGCCTGGTTCCTCTGGACGTAGCCTCACCGTGAAAACCTCGCCATCGACAGTCAACGTGAACGGCCCACCCTCAGCCGTCGGTCGACTGTCGCCTGCGGGCTCGTCGTGATCCCCAGTACTCATGAACGCATCTTCACATGCGCCCGCTAATCGGATCTGACGTTTCCGGTGCCCGACAGTTCGCGGTGACTCGTGCCGACACTGAGCTCTCGACGGGGAACCGCAACCGGATCCGTCATGGGACGGGTCGCCTTGTCGAGGAACACTGGTCTGCCTTGTTTCACGGCGGTGATGGCGTCGATGAGGCTAACGTCCTGACCATGCCTATCCGGGTCGGTGTCGCGTCTTTGAGCTGGTTTTCGGGTATGTACCGCCGTGGAGCTACGTCCACATCGGGAGAGCCATGTCGTGGCACATAGGCATGCTTCCACCGGAAACATCCGACCTCGGCGCCATCGCGCACGGACCCGCCGTCCTGGCGCGTAGCCCTGGCCTGCAGGTCGGGCTACGCACGATCATCGCGTACAAGGGTGGGCTGGAAATCGCCGTGGTGGTCGTCGCCACGGGCGCGCATGCCGACGTCCCGAACGCCAGTACAGGGCGCCGGCCGAGATCGACCCGGTCACCGGACGCCCGAACCCCCAACCGGTCTTCGGGGTGGCCTTCCGGTTCAGTGCCGCCGATGACTCGACCGAGCAACCCTTTCCCCGCCGCAGCACCGCTGCAAGGTCGAAGCCCGGCGTGTTCCGGCGCGAATTCTTGTACACCACGACTGAACTTCCGCGCTCCACCCTTCTGCGATATCTCGTCGCCTGGCCACAGGTCGGGCTTTCCCCCACCACAGTCGAACTCACACTCCCTGACCCGGATGATCTGCGTCGCCACATCATCCCCATGCCGAACTAAGCCGGTCATCAGGGGATGTCGGGTTCCGTCAGGACGAGGATGCCCGGAGGTGACTGCAACTGAAGGTCGAGCAGTTCGGCTACGACCCGGTAGCGTCCAGCCGCAAAATCCTCGATGTCCGATGCGAGGTTCACCTGGAGGGACATGCGGCCGCCCGGCGCGAGGTCGGGCAGCGGAGGTGCGTGGGTGAAGAACAGCACGCCGGTTCCCAGCCGTTCGTCGTCCGGTCCGAGCACCCACCCGTGGACAGTCATGTGATCGCCGACGTCGTTCATCCAAAGGTGGTCGGCGGTATTGAGCAGATCGATCGACAAGTTCGGCTGTGTGCCAACCGTGGCGGTCTGCTCGGCTGGCCACCGCAGTTCCAGCCCCGCCCGCCGGGCTGCGCAGGGCCGCCGCATCGGGACCGGGCCGGGATCGGTGCTGACGGTCCAGGCTTCTCCGATCCAGTGCAGGAACACCAACACCCACGCATTTCGCCGGTGGGGGTGTGGCGCGGCGAAGACGTCTCGCGGGTTGTCGATGAACTCCCAGCTGGGGAAGATCGGTCGCCATCCCTGACGGGGGAGATCGAGCAGGTCGTCGGGAGAGCGCAGGGTGAGCTTGCGGCCACTGATCAGGTCCCACAGCGACGAACCGGGTCCTTCGAGCGTCGCCGGATCGACTTCGAGGGAGCCGAGTTGAACCAGACCTGGGTCTGACTGGTTCTCTTCGGAATCCGACCTCCTCATTATCGAATTATCGCGCGCTGTCGAACCTTTTGGTCACATGATGCCCACCGACGAAGCATGTCACCGGTCACCGGTCACCGGTCAGCGATCGTCATCCGGGCTCCGATGGGCGGTCCGCTGACAGCGAGCGCTGCGACACTATGGCCATGACGTCTGATCTTGCGGTCAACCTCCTGGACACGTTCCCCGGCCGCATGTTGATCGATTGGTGGGGAGAGTGGCGCGCACTGCACCCGGAGTTCTCCTCCGCTGGGCAGTACGCCGACTCGATCGACACCGAGGACTACTCGGGCCGCGTGGCGATGGTCCTTCACATGTATCTGTACGGCGGCGACTTCAAGGACGTCATCGACCTCGACGCCTCCGACCCCGACATCGTGGAGATGAGCGAGGCCGTCGCGGCCGCACTGTGCTCACCCAGCCGCGAAACTCTGCTCTCCCCACAAAGTCATCACGGCAACCTCACCGAGTTCCGCACGCTAAGCGTCGCTAACCGCCACCGACCCAGCGCTTTACCGGACGGCGCCTTCTGGACGGCGACGAAGTTTGCTTGCGGAAACGATGCCTGGCTGCTCCATGGCGAACACGACGCAGAGCGCAGTCCGCTGCGCTACGACGTTCATTTCGACCCGGCGAAGGCGCGGATCGCGCGGGTCGATTCGGCGCTTGCATGGGAGGCGCTGCTGAAGGCACATCCCCGCGAGCACGAAGGGACCGTGTTTCCCGATTGGCCGTCGATCGCCCAGGAGTGGGACGCGGTCCACGTATCGCTTAGTGGACTGCT
Source organism: Rhodococcus sp. T7 (assembly GCF_009872365.1). Taxonomy (NCBI): domain Bacteria; kingdom Bacillati; phylum Actinomycetota; class Actinomycetes; order Mycobacteriales; family Nocardiaceae; genus Rhodococcus; species Rhodococcus sp. T7. The sequence goes on along the minus strand of NZ_WXYH01000001.1, from coordinate 22,432 downwards.
CTGCGCCGAGCCGCTGATATCGCAAGTGCCCTACACCGGAGAAGATCCCAGCGGCTATACCCACTGTCAGTCCGGCCCCTACGTCGGAGTCGCCGAATGGGCCGTTCCGAGCACAGCTTGGCTTCGTCCGTCAGCCCATATGAGGGTCGAGCCAACTGCCCTTGCAGGAGGCAGCGATCGATGACCGGTGAGCGATCGTTGATCGGTTCTCCTGGTTCCCCGAGTGCATATGGCACTGTGAGCGGATGGTTGAGGCCGATTGCAGGAGTGATCCGTACGGGTTGCAGGCATCGTCGAGAGGTGGTGGTGTGGCCCGCATTATGGCGTTGGCCGCGGTAATTATGGCTGCTGCCTCTTGCAGCACAGCACCGCAGTATCCGGGTGCGAACATCGAAACGCTGCCCGCGAATGCCGTAGGAGCCGTGTCCCTCGGCGGCCTCACCGTCGAATCATCAGGTGGTCGGACCCTGGTGTTCGTCTTCGACGAAAGCGGAAACGTCGTCGGCCGTATGGAAAACGGACGCGTCGACGGCAACCAGGTCGTGGCCTCACACCACAACGTGGTCACCGCCTCCTCCCGGGCAGTGACCACATTGACCGACACCGCCCGCATCGATACCCCGATCACCGAGCACACCGTTGCGTCGATCTCGAATAACCCGGACAGCGGCGCCACCACGATCTGGTTCAACAGCGGCCGCTCGAACAACTACGTGTCCGTCAGTGCCGAACACTGGATTCTGCAGGGTTCCGTTCCCGGCATGGTCCGCACGACGGCCTACTGCGGTGACCGTCACTTCGCGGTCGTCGACAACTGGCAGGCTGTTGATGCTCCCATCCCGAATCGGCTGTACGAACTGCCGCCCGGAGGAGAGCTGGTGGTGCGAGGCGAATGGGACAGCCCGAGCGATTACAGGCCCGCCTCACGCACATCGGTCTGCTCGCCAGACGGACAATCGATCCTCGCCCTCTACGGCACCTACCGTTACGGAATGGATGAGACCGTCGGTCCTGCTATGACCCTGGCGACGATCGATGTCGTCGACGGATCGCGAATCGAAACGCCACTGGTGATGCCCGAGGCTCGCGGTGGTGCCATTCGCGGAACCATGGCGGTGATGGGCGACCGGTTGTTCTGGCTCAACGAGGACGCAGACGTGCTGTCGGTTCCCGTTGCGGGATCGCCGACGGTAACCCATGAATGGACAATTCCCGAGGGTGCCGACGCCACCGTAAGCTCGGTGAGCGGCTCCGTTGTCACCGCCGTCAACTACAAGGGCCGCCCTGTGTTCTCCCAGTACGACCTGCTCACCGGAAACGCTCTCCGAGACCCCATCGAGTTGCCGTGGCTGGAATCGATCGTCGGATCCCCAGCCGGTGACACCACCTATGCGATCTCGAGTGTCACCGCCACCCCATGACCTGAGAGCGATCGGTTATCGCTCAGTCTCGTACGTGGCTGTCAGTACCCGGATCTTCGCGATGTGGTGCAGTAGGACCATGGCCTGGGATCCCGAAACGACTGATAGCCAGGACTGGGCCGAGCGCGGCCTCCGACTGGCAGCCGATACCACCGCCGGCACCTGGATCGTCGAACACGTGCACAACTTCGACCACACTGTCGCCGCCCTAGTGCCACCAGTGTTTCCCGCGTACGCCCGGATCTTCCACCCCGCGACCACCCTTGACGACGAGCCTGTGCGTTGGGCAGCCGTCGCCGCGGCCAACGGCACCATCGCGCACCCCGTCATGGAATGGGGATCCATCGTGGGTAGCTGGCACACCAGCGAACAGGAGGGTCTGTGGCACGACGCCCCGGTCACCGGCTCGTTACCCGCGCGAACAACACGCGCGCTGGCCGACATTCTTCGACGGTTCACGTCCACACCGGAGCTGTGCTGGTTCGCCCACTGGGAAGGATCCGGATTCCTCACCGTTCCGTCGAACTACTCGTGGCTGCCCATGCCCAACCGCAGGATGGCCCTGTTCTCGGGAGGAATTGATCTGGCTGATATCCGGTTCGGGGCCAATAAGTGGTTCCCGGACGGGATGAGCCCGCATCTGTGGTGGCCTGATGATCGGGCATGGTGTGTGGCGACGGACATCGACCTCATGACGACGTATGTGGGAGCATCGCGCGATTGCGTAAATGCCGTTGTCGCTGCCGGCGACCTCGAAGCGCTGCCCGTGACACCCGATCAGAGAGTCACCTGGGACAGCGACACAATCAACCCGCTGCCTTCCAGTCCGTCGGGCCGGTGGCCCACCCGCAAGTCCTGACCGACAATCGATGAGCACGCTCACGGGCTATTTACCACTCAGATCGACAGATTCGGAGGGCTTGAGGTCATGATCCACCAGTGACCGGTACAGATCAGAACTGTTCACCAGTGCGGAGTGCGGCCCTTGTGCTGCGATCTCGCCGTCGGCGAGAACGATGATCTCGTCTGCCGAAATCACCGTCGACAGCCGGTGCGCAATAATGACCAGGCTTTTTCGCTCACGCAATGCGGAGAGCGCGTCCACGAGCAGCTTTTCGTTTTGCGTGTCGAGGTTCGAGGTGGGCTCGTCCAGAAGCACGATCGGGCAGTCGGACAACAGTGCCCGGGCGACCGCGATTCGCTGCCTCTCGCCCCCGGAAATCGCACCGCCGCGATCACCCACCGGTGCATCCAGACCGCCCGGCAGCTGGCTCACGTGGTCCTTCAAATTCGCGGCCTCGAGCGCCGCCCAGAGCTGTTCCCCTGTAGCCTCCGGGTTCCCGATCAGCAGATTGTCTCTGACCGTGCCGTGCAGGACCGGTGCGTCTTGTTCGACAATCGCGAAGGCCGACCGAACCTCCTGCATGGTGAGGCGGCGGTAGTCCTGCCCGCCGAGCCGGATCGCCCCCGTGGTGGGCTCGTAAAACTTGCCGATCAGCGACAACAGTGTGGTCTTTCCCGCCCCCGAGGGTCCCACGATCGCTGTCGTCGTCCGATACCCGACGGTGAACGAGACGTCCTTCACGACAGTCCGGTCGCCATACGCGAAAGACACGTGGTCGAACTCGAGCGTCGGCGACGACGAATCATCCGACCCGCAGTTGGGCGGTGTCTGCGCCGGCACAACGAGGGCGGGGTCCTCTTCGGCGTCGAGGGCAAGGGTGGCCTGGACGCGTTCGAACGAGCCGAGGGCCATCCGGATGGAGATGACTCCTTGGAACAGGTTCGACAGTGGGAAGAGCGCGTACATCGTGAAGAGGAACATCGTCACCAGGGTCCCCAGCTGCAGTGAACCGTTCGCGACACGGACACTGCCGATCAGCAGGATCAGCAGGAACGAACCCGAGGTGGACAGGCGAATGATCGGGGTGGCGAGGGCGGTGAGGCCGGCGGATCTGAGGCCGGCGTCGTAGGCCTTGTGCGCGCCCGCGGTGATCGCCGCTTCTTCGCGCGCCTCCGATCGGAAGATGCGGATCGTGCGGATGGCCGAGATGGCGCGTTCGAGGTTGGACGAGAGCTCACCCACGGCCATCTGTTTGTCTTTCGCGGCTTCCTGGATACGAGACAGCGCGAGACTGGCTCCGCCGAACGCGATCGTGGTGACGATGAGGGCGACCACGAAGAGCAGCGGGTCGAGATAGCACATCACGGCGGCCGCGACGGTGACGGCAAGGATGCCGGTGCCGATTTCGACGAGGTTCTTCGGTATCTGGCTGAGCAGGGAGACGTCGTTCGAGACCTGGGAGAGAAGATCCCCGACCCGCGCCGTACTCAGGTGCTCAATGCGCAGCCCCAGGATGTGCCTGGCGAATCGTTCGCGGATCGCGAGGACCAGTTGCTCACCGACTCGCTCGAGCAGGTATCGGCCGACCGACTCCAAGGCGCTTTGGGCGAGGAAGATCGCAACGAGGACGAGTGCGGGGAGCAGCACCGGCGACGAGGACGAGATGTTGTTGACGATCCGACCCGCGACAAGTGGTTGCGCGAGCCCGAGGGCGGTGGCCACGATGGTCACGGCCGTCGCGATGAACATCCGTCCGCGCCATTCACGCAGGTACGACAAGACGTGTGAAAAGCGGTTGAGTGTCACCCGGTCTCCTCGACGGTTTCGTTGGAGTCCAATCAGTACGTGCCAGAATCGATCCGACGGGTGCACCAACGGGAGCGCAGCGAGGTCGGCGTGATCGCCGGAGTAAGCATCACGCCGGCTCCCAACGGGGAACGTCAGTTACCCCGATTGGCCCGCGCCAACTAAATCTCGGCTCCGTTGCCACGGTCACCCTTCCGGTTGGCTTCGTCCCATCCACCGGATCGACTCGATGCCTTGACCGGTGCCGACACCTCGCCGCTACGCGTCCGTGTCGGTACGGACTTTCCGCAATAAGCGCTTGAGTGCCCATGCGTCCTTCTGACCGAAAGACACCCCGTCCGTGGCGCGAGCATGCACCATTTCGACGATCGGAACTGGAACCAGGACACGATGCTTAGCCGCACCACCCACGGCCTCAATCACCGCATGATGAATCCGGCCGTCTTCGATCGCGAAACTCACATGATCGAGCGTCTCGGCAGGCAGCACCGGCCGCAAAGCGGAGATCACCTCGTGCGCAAACTCTCTGAACCCCTCCATGCCGCCATTCTGGCACTCACCGATGACACTTCGCAGTACTAACGACCTAAACCGGGCCCGCCACAACCCCTGGGCAACTACTGCCAAGGCGTGCATCCGGGACCGGCTCGGTTCCCACGGCGTCTCGCCAATCGGTGCATCAGGAATGTTCGTACTCGGCTACCGCCCTTGCGAGACACCGCAAGGGGATCCACTTACGGAACGAGGCCGGACTGCCCTCGACCTGCGCTGGGATGCCGCTTCGTCCCGGTGCGGGTTCGGCTAGTGGGGCACCCCGGACGTTGGCAGCATCTGCGGCGTTCACCGGTTAGCGCATGCAAGTATCGGTGGCATGTCCGAGAAGCGATTCAACTTTGCCTATGTCGGCGACCCGCCACCGGGGTGGACTGCCCACTTGAAGTGGAGTGCCCGGATCTTGCGATTGGCCGGCGAATCCATCCCGGACAAAGAACTCGAGCGTGAACTGGAACGCGAGGAACAGGAACAACGCGAGATGCGTGCGCAGCGGCCGCCTGGGCGCCGCGTAGTACCCGAATTTCGGAAACGACCCGACGCCTTCCTGACAACAGTGGACGACGATCCAGTCCTTCACGAACCGAAGTTGTCCATCCCATTCAGAACCAACAACGGCCTCGACCTCCGGTTCACCAGAGTGAAGGTTTACGAGAACGGGGTGGGCTTTGACCTGGTGGCCCGCGAACCGGACCCCGACCCCACCGCCGGCATCTCGTTCGACACCGAGACAATCAATCTCGGTTACAGGATCAGGCCGGACAAGGCTCACAAAACCAGGATCCGGCTGGTCCTCGCGGTATCACCAACTCTTGGCGAGCACGGCTACTTCGGCGGCGCAGTGCTATCCAACTCGTTCCGGCAGGATGACTTTCCCGATGATCGGAACGAACCCTGGCTATCTGGTGGCGGCGACTCCCGCGGCCGTGTCCGCGACCTGGGTGTGATTGAAACGCGAGCGCACTACTTTCTCAGTCCGGTACCCACAAAGAGCATCGTCCAGGTCACGGTGGCTTACCCCGAGTTTGGACTCAAAACGACCAGCATCGAGTTCTACGCCGCCAATCTCCGCCCGCCGCGCCGCTAGCCGATCCGCTTCGGGTGCTGGATTGCTGTGTAGATCGCACGAATACGTCCGATCTCATGTGTGGCATCGTCGACGTCATGGCACACGAGCCGCCGCGATTGAATCATGCTCTGCCTGCACGCATCCAATACGTCGAGTACAGCTGGTTGATCGGTGACGGGAACAGCATTGTGCCCGTCGGGGAATCCACACGAGTGGTGCTGGCGCAATCAGATGAACTGCTGCAACACCTGCAGCCCCAGCAGCCGCTGTCATACTCCGGAGCGGTTGAGCAGCCTTGGCCCAACTGGCGCTCGATCCGCGAGACAGTAGGTGCCTCCACTGCCCCGAGCGGCGGAGAAGACACCACCGCGCCGGCGGTTCTCCACAACGGACCCCTCCAGGTCTTCTTCGTCTCCGCGCTACCCGTTCCCGCATACGTAGAACTCCGCGGGCCTTTCATCGCTGCCACGCCGGGGCTGGATACACCCATCGACGCCCCTGCCACCACCGGCGTCATCACACGGCTGCAGAAGGTCACAGTGCATTCGCAAAGGACCGATGTAGGACCCGACCGGCGCACCCGCTGGAGCGTGATCCCCGGCACCGCGTTGCTCAGCGACATCGAATACCGCCAAAGGGTAGAAGAACCTCCAAGGCCGATCTCGTCCGATCCGGACGGCAACCGATGCGTCGTAGATCTCGGAGTGCTGGTCGACCTGAGACCGGACAAGCCACCAACGCAGTTCTGAAGTCGAAGACATCGTGCCGCTCGACGATCCCCGAAAGAGCGTAGAGAACAGGGTCACGGGTCCGTCGTCTCGTCCGGCAGCCGCGGACGCGGCATCGGCACCGAGATTCTCGCCATGATGTCCGCGATTGCTGGATCGGCGTACGGATCCGGCTGAATCCACTGCACCGTGCCACGAGTACGCGCATCGAGATCGACTCGCCGGCGGGTGCCGTCCGGAGACTGCGCGGTGAGTTCGCCGCCGGCAACCCATTCGGTGTCGTCCCCGCTGCGCGCCTTGTCGGCACGTCGCGTCTGAGCCGTCACCCGGGCAACGGTTGCCGGATCATCGACCGGGATCAACTGCCGCTTGTCATCGAGCACCCGCACCGGGTGAGCATCGGGATCGACGCGCACCAAACCGTATCGGCGGTCAACGCGCAGCACCGGATACATCGAGCCGACAAGGAACAGTCGCCCGTCGACGACGACACTGCTACCGCCTTCGGCACAGACACGTTCAACGGTCAACGTCCCGTCCCCGGCACGATCGCACCGGAACACCTCGTGTCGGGAGGTGATCCAGCACCCGTCGCGGTCGGCGTGGACCTTGCGGGTCCACTGGTCGGTCGGCGGCTCGATCGTCAGCGGCAACAGAAACTCGAGGATTCGCGGCGATGTCGACCCCGTATCAATATGCAGCAGGACAGGATTCGACCGATCCATCACCCACACGTCGGGTCCGTCGACGGAAACCGCGCCGGCGACGAACTCCACCTTGGTGGCCGGTGCGTCGTCGAGGTCCAGGTCGACTAGCACTCCAGTCTCCTGATAGTGGTCCTCGGTCGAGGGCGTCTCCCAGTTAGACCAGAAGCGGTGCGGGGTGGACTCGACCTCGGTCAGTCTCTCGGTTCCGTCCACGGCGCGCAATCCACTGCCGGTGTGTTCGATGCGCTGTTCGACAAGCTGGACCCGTCGAACCCTGCCGCGAACCAGTACGGGATTGTCGGACCCCGTCCAGGAGATACCGACGACGAGTCTTCCGGTGAGTTCGACTCGTCCCGCCAGGGGCCGGTCGGACAACCATTCGGCGGACCATCCGTCACCGATCGCCTCGAGCGGCCACCGCAGTCCACCCTCCGGGTCGCTGTAGGGGGTGTTCCCGTACACCGGCCGGACGGTTGCCCGCACGGTTTGCCCATATGGTGAGGGCTTGTGGCCGGTGGGGTGGAAGGTCAGCACGACTTCGACGACGTCACCGCGAGCGGGTGGTGCGAGCGAGTTGTCATCGAGAACCCATCCAGGGACGAACACAGCAAGAGTGCGATTAGCCGTTTCGGCGAGCATCGTCACACCCCACGCACTCGACGAACCGATGGACGACGCCATCGGGCGCGGGGCTACCTTGCGCTGAAGAATACCGCGACGGTCAGAGTCCGCGATAGCTCTCCCGCAGAGGATCGGGTAGCGGTTATCGATTGATAAGCAGGATCACCTCCCGCGGAGAAATCCGATCGGCTAGGCGTTCACAGGCGTGCATGTTGCTGGAAGTGGAACTCGGCCTGGGGCACGCTGTGTTGCTAATTCTCTGCCATCTCATCCCAGTGTCGGATATCTGGAGAGGAATGGTTCGCGATACTTCTGGTCCGGCGGGTACATCGTCGATTCGGTGCCACCGAAAACGATGCCGGAATGGCGCGCCCGGTCATAGATTTCCTCGCCCACGATGCTGAAATCACCGTCACCGCGAACTCCGATGGAAACCTCCCAGAGTTGCCGTTTTCCGTTGTCGGTCAGCTCGTCGCGTCGGTGTTCCGGTGGCGGTGAGATCCGTTCGGGGGCTAACTCGGGAGGCAGCATCTCCCACCGGCCCACGGCGACGAGGGTGTCGGTGATCGCGGTCCGGAGCATCTCCAGGTGGCCGGCCAGCTCAGACTCAGAGCTGAAGAACCGTACGACGAATTCGATGAGGTCCGTGTCGTGGAATGGCTGCGGTGGGTCCGGTGGGAAGTCCCAGACACTGCCGAGAAGTACTTTCGTTCCGCCGACTGGTCCGAAGTCGGTAGCGGTGGATTCGACCAGGCACAACATGGGGTGCCCGTACAGCCCGGCCAGCCGAGCCTGGCGGGCGAACACATTCAAGATGGCCCGTGCGGTGTGTCCGTCGAGGGTGACCAGGGTGTCGTACCCTGCGACTGCCAGGACAGTTCCGGTGGCGTTGGGATCGCTGCCGAAATCGAACGTGCCGACGTCGGCGAACACGTCATCGAAGGCGGCGATGCTGCCACCGTAGTTGCGCTGGTATCCCATTGCCTCTGAGAAGGCGTCGAACATGTCCTCCACCGACGTCCACGCGTGCGCATCAATCCGGTGTACCAGGTAGCCGAGGCCGGACAGGCGGTCACAGGCACTATCGAGCTGGAAGCGAGTGTCGTACCGGAACACAGTGCCGTTCTGTAGCAAACTCCAGTCGAAGCGCTGGCGTTGCTCATTGAACACATCCCGATCGGTTGGGTCGAAAACCGCTTCGCGTGCCATGTTCAGAGCCTATGGAATATCCACCCCGCAGGCTCCGATAAGCGAACCTCCACCGGACGAGATCGGCGCCGAGCGCATGCCCGGCTGCAGGCGACGCACGTCCCGGAACGGGATCCCTCACCGGCTGTAGCCAAGGGCGGGGGCGGCCTGCGGCCTGCCGGATGCCGCCGACATTGAGACTATCTATGGGTTCGTGATCGATCGAGCAGGTCGGCGACATCGAGTGACACCGGCTCGGTCATGGTTCGATCCGGGATGGCATGCAGCCCCCTGGCAGTGGCGGTGACCCATACTGTGCCGGCACTGTCGATGGTGACGTCCGGCTGAGAGCTGCGGATCGGTGTGCTCGAGATCGGCTCTCGGGTGTGAGCATCAAGAAGAGTGAACAGCCAGTATTGGTGCTCGGCTGTGTAGGTAGGACGCCCGGTGAGCGGCCACCACCCTCCACGGCCCGTGCCGTCGGGGGGATGCCCGACGATCCACATCACATCCCCGATCTGCCCACCGCCCAGCACCCGGACGGGCAGCGCAACTGCGTCGACGACAGTGAGATCGTCGAGCACACGATAGGCATTGGTGCCGTCGAAGACGGTCGGTGGTGTGCCGGCCAGAAACGGCCGGTACGAGTGCACCGCTGTGTTCAGCGGCGGCCCCAGGGTCGCGATGCCATGCACGTCGACCCGGACCAGCCGGGTCACGCCCAGGGCACCGGTGCTGGGATCACGCTGGCGGAACAGCAGCAAAAACCCATCATCGACGGTGCACATCGACTCGAGGTCGCCCCACCCGCTGGCACTGCTCGATACCGGCTCCTGATCCGGTCGGACCAGCAACAGCTCGGCGGCGTTACGGCTCGGCACCGCGACGGCGAGCAGGACCTCGCCGTGGGCGGCGCCGTCGCGGATCGGCGCATCGCTGACCTTGCCCACGGTGCCGTCCAGGCTGCAGTGGTAGATCCCGTCCCAGCCGCCGACCCAGCACCCTCCCGCGTGCGCCCACACGCGCCGGGTCCGGATTGCCGGAGGGTTGTCGAAGATCTGCCCGGTAATCGTGTATTCGGTGACCTGGCGGTCGGAGTCGACACGGACGACCAGGGGCAATTCGCGGTCGACAACCCACAGGTCGGTGCCGTGTGCCGACACGGCGCCGGGGACGATACTGGGGCGCAATGGCGGTGGTGAGACGTCGGTCAGGTCCAGATCGACCAGCACCCCCACCTCACGAATGCCGTCGTTGGGGGCGGCGGGGTCGGTGGTTCGCGTGCCACCGGCGAAGAAACGCGGTGCGGTGGTGACCTCGCGGTAGTGGCGGGTTCCGGGTATCTGCTTCCACGGCGAGTGCGGGATGTCGGGATCTCGGTGGTACCGGTCGGCGGCCACCCGCACCCGCGTGATCCGCCCGCGGATCCGCCCTGTGGTGGCGTACGCGAGGTCACCGATCAGTCGCCCCGTGACTTCGACCTGACCGAGTACCGGACGGCGGGTGTACCAGGTGGCCGTCCACCCGGCACCACGCAACAGCACAGCCCAATCCCACCACTGCTCATCGGTTCTGGGTTGCTGGCGGGTGGGTTTGCCCGAGTGCAGAGGTTCGGCCGAGGCGCGAAGCGTGACGATCGACGGATCAGCCGGATCCGTGGGTAACTCGTGGAACAGCAACGGAAACTCGCCGATCGTCCCGATTTCCGGTTGTGGTGTCTCGCCGTCCTCGATCGACGAATCCGTCACCAGCACTGGCAGGTGTGTTGGTGGACGCCACTTCTCGTGCTGATCGGTCACTCTGTCAGCTTGCATGAGGCAAGGGCTGTTCTCACTGACTTTCCGAGGACGGAGCGTCGAGATGAGTCAACGCACCGATCGTCGTCAACGAGGTCCCGGTCAAGGATCGTCGTCTGGCACGTTCTCGACGGTTCCGTGGTGTCGCAAGTGACACCACGAACGCCAGGACGGTCACACTGGTCGAATGAGCATCACACGGTGTGTCGATCTGTCGGCCGCGCGCTGGCTCGAACAACGACACGAGCACTGGTCGCGGCTGGCGGCCCGGGGGCCGGTCGCCTTCGACAAGTACGCACGCCTACGGTTCATCCCAGACCCGACCTATCCGGCACAAACGGAAGGCGACGCCCAACGCGACCCGGAGGGGCTGACCGACAACGAACAACTTGGGGTCGTCCTGGCCGAGCTCGCCCACTACACCGGCACGCCTGATGACTGCTATTTCTGCATCTGGGACGGGTGGCCGAGCTTCACCGCCGACGATCCGACGCCGAAGATCTCGATCCCGGGCCGCGACTACTTCCTGTTCCACGGAACCCTTGCCGACGTCGCCGACTGGGACGCTCAGATCAAGACACTGCTGGATGACATTGAAGCACCCACCCCCGCGTTCGTGTGGCCATCCGATCACGCGTGGTGCGTGACCTGCGACGTCGATCCTCACTTCGCGTCGATCGGCGCAAGCCCGGACGCGATCGATCGGCTCGTGGCCGACTCGCGTATCGACGTCGTCGTCGACGATCCCGACATCGAACCCCCGTACTACTCGTATCGTGGTTCAGGAGCGGGATAGACCTGTTCCGGTCGGACGAGACCGGCGACAGATCGAGGCGGGGATGGAATTGGGAAGGACCGATTGAGGATCGTCCAGTGGGCGCGCGTTCCTACGAAGGTTTAGGTAGTGCGGAGTTCGTGCTCACCCGCCGGTGTAGTCGGTGGCCGGTTCACCGGGGTGTAGTTGGGTTTGGAGCTGCTGGAGTCGATCCGGGCTCAGATTGAAGTCATGTAGGGAGATCTGCCAGTCGAAGTCGACAGTGGACCAGCGGTGGACGGCACCACCCCAGCGCAGATTCCAGGGCTCAGAGGATCGGCGTCGGCGGGCCAACGATCCTCCGATGAAATGGTCGCCGCCGATGCTGGCCTCGAATGCACCGGTGTCGTCGTTGTAGGTGTGCACCCATTGCACGCCGAGGTCCACCTGCACGGTGGTGGTCAACGGCTGGTCGGTGACGTGTGTGCGGAACCAATGCCTGCGACGCGCGCGTTCGTCCTCGTGTGCGGTGCGTTCGCGTGCCGCTTCCTCCTCGGCGGACAGGGCGGGGCCGGTCCACTCGAAAAGGGCATCGTCGAGCGGCTCGCCGACGGCGAACTCGGTCCATTCGTCGACGGCATCGACTGCCTCGTAGCGATGTTGAAGGACAATCCCGGTCTCGGTGTCGACGACGAGGCGCAGAGTGTGCGGTTCGAGGTGGGCGGGCGCGAGCTCGAACGTCCACGCCGGCCGACCCAGAAACGTGGCGTGCTCCACCGAGCCAACGGGTTCGCTGTAGCCCGCGTTGGTGAACTCGGTCGCCGACCGCCAGTCCAACAGGTAAGTGCCGTTGCCTTCGAAACGCACCGCGGAGGCGGGGCCCTCGACGGGAAGGTCGCCGCTGGTGAAGCTCCAACTGCGGCTGCCATCACTGATCAGCACCGGGTGACCGTCCGAATCTTCCACTCGCACCTTCGGCCCGATGCGCCACACATGGTGGACGGTCTCGCGGGCGCGGCTGAAGTTACCGGTGAACTGTGGTCGGGCCTGGTCGCCCATGGTCGTCCAACCGCCGAAGTTTCCGGGTTGATGGCGCCCGTTGCGGCTTCGGATCGTGCCGCGCAGGCTGATCTCGCGGCCGGGGCCGTCGACCATCCGGACCAGAACTTCGGGCCACGCGGTCTCACTATTCACGGCCGACGCCTCCCCTTCGGCGCACGCGCGCTCGGCCGGGTGCAGGGCACTGCGTCAGCGTGTCCATCGGACCTATCTCCCATAGCGAACCGCGAAGGTGGGGTCGGTGCTACGACTCTTTCAGTACCGTACCCAGCGTGTGCTGAGCGTGTGAGAGTTCGCGCCGGGATCTGCAGCTGCTCGATCGCCGCCCTCACTCGGCTGCAGTTCTCCGTTTGACCATCCGCCAACGGTGATGAGCACGAAGCCACTCAGCGTGGGGTTGCGGTGCGAGACTGGGATGGTGGAGCGCACGCCGATCGAGTTCGCGAACATTATCGTCGAGACCTATGTCGAAGACGTTCATCATTTGCGCGGTTGGTTCAGACGAACGCTGGAGGATTGGAACGAGCCGGAGTTCGATACCGCACGGTGGAAGCTGACCACGGAAATACCGCACCTGTCCGGTAGCTCGGTGGAATCCTCTCGCTGCGTCGTCACGGTGCACTGCTCCTGCGACGACCCGAACTCCTGGGGGAGCTTCCCGGCCTCAGCCGACGCACGCCAGCTGTCGGTATGGATCAACAGCCATCGCCCCCGTACCGGCGCATCCCACGACCTCGAGTGGATACCCTTGTCGAAAGGTGAGGCAGAAGGATGGGCGCGGGCAGTGCTCGGCCCCGACTGGTCCGACAGTGCGTATCTCGTCCATGCCCAGCGCAATGAACACGGCCGCTGGCCGGTGTTGTTCGTCGTGTTCGTCGACCGGAATGGTCAGCCGTTGGTGGTGCCTGACGACTTCGAATGGGGACAGGCCGGTATTGGAAGTCCGGCTCGCCCGATAGGTTTGACCACCTCCAATAGCTGACCGCGAGTCCGCCCAGGTTGCTGTCCCGGAATCCGATCCTCAAACGGTGGCGGGCCCGAAACCACGCAGCGCGGGTTTTCAGCATCGCGCCGTAGCGCAGCGCCGCGGTGCCGTGACTAACCCCAGTACGGTGGCTCTTGCTCTGGGTCGTCGAGCACGGCGTCGATTCGTTGGTCGGCCACGATCTGATCTATTGCTTCCACGTCGGCGCCGATGGTTGCGAAGTGCGGATCGACATCGTTGGTCACGCACCAGGCGCGATCTGCTGGCCAAATGAATGCGGGGTCAGGTGAGTAACCGTAAGGCCACCGCGCAGGGTCACTGTCGTTCCAGTCTGCATAGTCCGCGAGTGTGCCGCGGAACAGCCAATAGACGCGGTTAGGGATCACGAAGTTGGGCGCGACGTGGATGGCAGTATCCCATCCGTCCCACATACAGAAGTAGCACTCATTCGGTGTAGTTGTGTATCGCGACAGGAGGTCCAATGCGACGCCGACCTGCTCTTTTTCGGACAGTTCCTTCTGCTCGAACTCGACGTCGTTCGCCTTCTGGCCGGGGAAATCCGGATCGGGTATGAACCTCATCCGCGCATACTTCGGATATCCGACCGGACCGCGCACCGCTAGTCGCCACCACTGAAGACCCTGCTTCTTTAGCCAATCCGCGGCAGAGGACTCTCTGCACAGTTCAATGCTCACCTGACCATTGTCGACCGCGACACCCCACTCGCGTTCCGACAGAGGGATCGTTGACCGGTCATCTATCACTGCCCGAGCCGCCGTCGGTTCAACCGACAAATCAGGAAGAGGAGCGGTGACCGTCGGTGTTAATACGCAGAGGTGACAGAGCGATCAATCCATTGAGGCCCGCCTTTGGGAACATCAGTGCCTCATTCGTGATGTACATACGGCGGTAGGTGACCCCGACGAAGAGGTGTGACCGATGAAACGCTCAACCATCGCAGCTGGTCTCGGCGCACTAGTCCTCGCTGTCGTCGCGTCGGTCGGTACCTACATAGTGGTTCACCGGCCACCGCCTAGCCAGTTGCCGTCACTCCCTACAACAAGTGAGTTAGCCGCAAAGTTGGACACCCTGGAGAATCCGCGGCTCTCCACCGACGTAAGAGCGGACACCATCTCCGGTGAAGGGCCCGCCCCCCGCCCGGCATTGGATCCGAGAGGGTTCGGACCGGAAATTACCGTCACGAACAATGTGACCGGAGTGACTGCGGATGGACTGGATCGGCTCGTTGCCACGGGGACCATCAAGTACGACTTCCCGAATGGCACCGTCGTGGAAACCGAGAACCAGCGTGAAGTGCCGTTCGTACGTGAGTCGGACGGGCAGTGGCGAGTCGACAGAGCGTACCTGTGCGCGACGGTAGCGATGTTGGAAGAGTTCGGCCGCCAGAAGGGACACGACGTCAAGCCCGATCCGGGGTGCGTCTAGTCCGGATAGCGCTCGTTGATAGGTCGCCGACCGACCTCCGGTGCAGCTGATCTCGCCATCGAATCTGCACACCCCGGCGGGTCCTTAACCGGGCGGCTGCTACCCGCAATTGTTCGAATGCTCGCCTACAGGACTGCCACCAAGGAAGGATGGTACTGGGGGAGTCGAGGCGTGGTGTCAGACGTGCAAGGGGAGGGCGACTCATTTCTTGGAACGCGTTCTAGGTAACTAAACATCGCTGGCTAAGGAGCCCAACATGCAGCACCAGAAACGTCTCGCTGTCATCGGCCTTCTCGCCAGTGTGGCGGCCGCTGTCGGAATCATCGCGGCTACAAACGCTAACGGAGATCCACCTCCGCCGCCTCCGCCTGCGTCCACATCGGGGATCAACGCCCGCGGCCAGTCGTACGGTCCTGGTGGCACAGTGGGCAGCATCGAACAGCTTCCCGACTTGATCGCGACCAGGGCAAGTAACGGCAAACTCGGATACATCACCAAGAGCGACTTCCTCGGCCCCACGTTAACTCTCGATCAGGTACGACAGTTGCCGCAGGGAACCCAGGACGGGCAACCCTCATTCGACACAGGCCCACGCACGGTCCCGGTATACGCCGCTGACGGCACGACAGTCATCGGCGAGTTCCAGAAGCACTGACTGGCGCGCTCCGCTGAAGGATCGCTCAGCGGACGTCCGCGCGCGGACGGGTGTCGTTCTTCAGTGAGTAATTGCGACCGTGATCACGCGGTTGTCGATTGATGTGTCGACCGTGACCTTAGGTGTGCTGCTTCGGGTTCCCGCGAAGGACTGCGCGACACTGTCGCTACTCGGATAACTCAGAACCTCGACCACTGCCGATGCGTCGCCGTCTGGCGTTATCCGTATCGGCCGTCCAGGGATCTCGCTGACTTGATTCGAGTCCACTGAGGTCAAATCGATCTGCAGAATGCACGAACCCGAAATTTGCACGGCGCCGTCCGTTCCTCGAAGCAACGGCATCTGAACGAAGCGGGCTGACCAGCCCACCGATCCGTCGCCACCGAGCTTGAAAGTGACGATCTCGCCATCCGGAGTTCCTTCAAGCTCGACCGAATCCAGCGATGGTAGAACCCGCACGGGTAGATTCTCACCAGGAATCAGTGGCACCAGCCCAGTACGCCTCGGCCGCGGGTTACCGACAGTCAGTTGCCCGGAGAACGACTCGAACTGTTGACACCGCACATCCCGTGTCGTCTCACTAGCGTCGGTGCTCGGCTGGTTCTCGTCCGGCACTCCGCATGCGGTCGACAAGCTCAGAACCGTAAGACACAGGGCGAGGGTTGCCACGCTTACGTTGTTTTGCCTGGCTGCAAGCATGTTGCCATCCTTCGTGGTCAGCGTTCGCAAGGGATAGCGCTCGCCAGGTCTATCGTCAGAGAATTTCATTCCGTTCCGCCAGGACCCATACCCCCATACCCCCATGGGTGAGGCCGCCGCCGTTACGGAACGCCTATCGGCACATGGATGACGATCGATGACCGGCACCCGATCGCTGATGGAGATGCTTCCAGGGAGCTGGTGCGGCACGGGTTGTCACGCTCCGTGGACTCGGGGCGATACCTAGATCATGAGGGTGAGGAAAGCTGCGATAGGTGCCAGCGCTCTTGTCGCGATCGCAACCGCGACCTGCGCCTGCTCGCCCGCCGATGACACCGAATCGCGCGATCCGGCCGTCTTCGTCCAATCCACCCAGTTCGCACCGCCGCCGGCGGTGCTCACCGATCTCGTGCCTACCGCCGAGCAACTGACAGCCCTGTACAACGCCACAACCAACTACTCGATACGCGAGGAGGACCGTGCGCGACTCTTGGAGGGCCCCAGCGACCAGACGACCTTGCGAATCGCGCGGGCCTGGGGTGCGCAACCCTCACCCCAATACATCCAGTTCACCACCGTGGAACCTGTCGGCCCAGACATGATCAACGCGACTGGGCAGGGCCGCCTTGATCGTATGGCGCCTTACCCGGTGGGACCGATCCCCTTCGTGCGTTCCGACAACGAATGGAAGCTGTCCCGCGCCTACGTTTGCGGCATATTGACCGTTCTCGCCAACCTCCCAGATCCAAGTCCAAGTACCCAGAGCGCATATCAGTGCGAGTGAGAGTCCGGAAACAGCGATAGCGCTCCCCTCACCGAGACGAGATCGGCGCCCAGCACGTGCCCGCAGCGGTTGGCGCTCGTCCCGGCTGTGGATCGCCTATCGGGGTCTCAGAACGATGACGGATCGCGCAGACTTGGCGCTCTGGCACCTACCGTGGGCTGATGAGCAGCAACCCCGCCACCGATCAGATCAGGCGACTGCTGGTTGAGCGCGACCAGCTACAGCTTGATATAAGAGAACTTGAGGGTCGGTTGGAGAAGTCCAGGCGGCGGCTCGACGGCGTCACCGCGGAACTCACCTCGCTCCGCCGAGTGGAAGACGAGTTGCTACGGCGGCACCCTGAGCTTGAGCAGGACTGAAGGATGCTGGTGGCCCGACGACCCGGAACACGGTCGCCTTATGGCGTGCAGTCCGCATCGATCGGTTACATCGCCGGATTGCACGCGAGCTGTTCTTCTACGATGGAGGGCCTGCTGACTATCCATCGGGTCTCAGGGCACGGTGTGGAGGGTTCATGAGCATCCGAATATCGTCGAGCACACCGGAGGACGAACCGGGGAGCACGTTGTTGCCGGTTCGCGACAGAATCGACGAGGACCTACGCACCCATCCAGCGGTGAGGCTTGCGAGCGAAGCGGTCCCCTTGATGCACCGCACCACCTCCGGAGAGCGCTTCGGTCCAGTCCGGCTCATCGAGCGCGACTCCGATGTCGCCGTCGTATTCGCCGCAGATACGACCCGTTGGGCGGTTGTTGTTCAGCCAGGCGACGATTCACCGAAGGCATCCGTCATCCTCGGGGTACCCAATCCCCGCGCTAACTTCGGTCGCTCATTTCGGGCTTCGCACTTGGCGCGGTTGACCGTCCATCAATCCGGCGATCCGTCCGTCGCGAAGGAACCACCAGAGTTCGGATGGATGGCACTGACCGGAATCGCTGCCGAAGGCGTGTCTCAGTTCGAAGTGAGGTCGTCGCTCGATACAGACACCGGAGGTGTCGGAGCCGACGGAGTCGTCTTTGCGGTGCTCCGCGCGCGGTGGAGAGAGAAACTGCACGTCGCCGTGACCCTTGCCAGCGGCGAGACAGTTCCCATCCATCAACCAAGCCTGCGACCCGAGCGCCCGAGCTGACGAGCCCCTGCCGGGTGGGTCGGAGTCGGGCAAGACGGTTGGGGCCATTTGATCGACCCCTTGCGGAGCGGTACCTAGCCATTTTATGTTGCGCCGGCGCATGCCTGCCGCCGCGGCTGCCGATGACCCCGACGGCTGACAATCCCTAACGTCGTTCGTCGCGTTCCCACGACGTGCCGGCCAATATCCCTGATCACCATGGCGCCGGGACCCTGTCCTGCCCGCAAACCCGGAGGGCGAGTCCCAACGGTCCCGACCGGCCCTTTACTTCGCGATGCCGCCAGAGCAACCTGACAGGTAGATCCGGCACCTCTTTCGAACCACAGAACCGGGAGGTCCGTCGATGCGACCACACCACCGACTCCGCGGCTCCTCGCTCGTCGGCGCCGCGGTCGGAGTCGTGGGCGCGCTGCTGTTCGGAGCGCCGCTGGCTACCGCGGTGCCAACCGAAACCGTCTTCCCCATTCCGGTCGCCGGCATCGGGGTTGGCGTGACCGGACTCTTGAGCGCGAACCATGTCTACATGACCGCCACTACAGACCCGGACACGCCGGGAGTTACCCGCGTGGGGCCCTACACCGGCGTCTTCGTCCACTGGCGGAACATCTCGACCGGCGAGGGCGGAATCACGTACCTCGACAACCCCGGCGGCACGCAGGTCCGGACAGGTTCCGGGACGGTGGTTGCCGCGGTCACGGTGCCCGACCAGGCAGGAACCCGAGTACTCGCCTTCGTACCAGGTGCCGGCGCCTGGTACGTGCCGTGACTGTCTGACACCGCCCGCGGCAATAGGACGCCCGCTTCCGGATCTTCCCCGATACGACACCTCCACGTTCCTGTTGCCGATCGGCCACCGGTCAACGATATGAACAAATTGGTTGCGCGCGCCGGCGAGCCTCAGCCCCAGTTCTGTCCTACAGGGAGAACGGCCAGCCAGTCACACACGTGGCCGTCGGAGGCGAGCTCGCTGCCGAGGCCCCGATCTGCAAGTACGCCCGGGCCGTCAACTGCCTTGGACTTCCGGCGATAATTGCAAATTCTGGTGGTCCCGAACGCCGTGTGGTTGGCAGCCTCAAAATGCTGTGGCAACCTGACAGAATGACCGGGCGGGGAGGGACTGGTACACCGCGATGCTCCGTCGAGGCCGAGAAGAAGCACGGGTGGCGGCCGCACGATACTGCCTGGGTGACATGGGTGGCGCTGCTGCCAATCCTTCTCCTCGTCGTCTCGGTCCCGGCTGCACTCATCGAGGACAATCGCGGAACGATAATCGGCGATGTGCTCGTCACCTGGAACCTGTTCGGCATTTTTGGCCTGGTGGTGACCGTCCCGGTGGCAATGGTGGCTCTGTTCGGCGCGGCCGCTCTGAAGCAACAGTTCCGCTTCGGGCGCTGGCTCGCTTCACTCGGCAGCGCAGCAGCGGTAATCGTCTTCGCCGCCCTCGCCTACGGCATCGTCGCCGAAACGGTGTCACCCGATGAGTGGAGGGATCCGAACAGTTGGGCGCCGGTGCTCTCTCCCTCCGCAGCCTTCCTTGTCCTCGTCCCGTACTTCGCGATCACTGTGGCCAACACTTACGTGATCGGCCGCCTCTGGAAGCGACCTGCCTAGCGCCATCGTGAACCACTCTGATTCTCTTGTCGATGTCGTCGACAAGCTGAAGCCGAGCTGAACCTGTGACGGAAAACCATCGCTGAGAGAACGCCGAGGAGATTCAATCGGTCATAGTTGAGGTTTGCGATCGGACGTGGACCGCACTTGTTCTGCGAGACTCTCGTACTCGGACTCCGTGATGGCAGATAGTCCCGGCACAAATCCCTCGCGCTCTAGGCAGAAGCCAGCCGCATAGCTGATCGGCTCATGTTCAAGACCTACCCAGTCCACTCGAATGTGCTGACGCGTGGGATCGGCAATCCTCCCAGGATGCCCACTGCACAATTTTCGGGGCCTGGTGTGTTCCTCGTAGATTTCCCGTGCATTATCGGGACCGGTGTAGATCACCGTTTGCCCCTTACGAAGGTCGGCTTCGGCTAGCGGGAGACGATCGCACATCGGACTATTGTCCCTTTGGGGATCCGTTTTCGGAACAGGTCTCGTGGGGGGGTTACGCAGCTGCCACCATGATCAGATGTACGAGTCGACGTTCGAGCTTGTCGACCGGTTCGCTGCCGCCCTCCCACGATCGGAAGGGCTTGCACAACCGGTGGAATCGATCGTCCAGCAGTTGACCGCGCGGGTCGCACGGCTCGGACGCATCGCACAGAGGATGGAGGCCAACTCCAGCAACAACACGCTCGAATTCCTCCACGGTGTGCGTGGTGAGCTCAAGGCCACCGAAGCAGAGCTCCTCCACTGGCGAGTTGTTCTCGCGCGGCTCACGGGCAGCGAAGTGCCAATCGATCCAGAACCCGTCCCTAAAGGAGAGTGGGTCGCCGAGACACCCCGCCAGGTCGACGAGTGAGACGTCCGGTGACGGATCCTTCTCCGGGTTCACGCTCGTACCCAGTGATCGTCGGACCATCGCCACAGGGCGGGCTCGTCGTCGACGTGCGCGACGTCGTTGTTCAGCCACCACGTCGTGTCCGGGTTCCACCCGGCCAGGACAGTTGCACCGTTGTTGCGTGTCAATGGGATTGCGAGACCGGGTGTAGTCAGGTAGCCGTGCAAAGTGAGGTGCACTGCGTCGTAGTCGTCGGCCACCGCAGCCCAGTCAGGAATGAACCAGTCGTGATACTCACCGGTGGTGTCGAACCAATCGGAGCGCTTGGACTCGACGACGTCCAAGGGATACGCGTCGACCAAACGCGCCCAGTCCGTCGGATTCGTGATCTCGTAGACCCGGGGTGTGCGGCGGATAGAGACCGGCCACACCCGCGCTTGGTCCCCGCCGAACGAGTCTTCCTCCAGGAGCAATTCCAGTGCGCCCACGTCATCCCGCGCCCTGCTAGTTTGCAGGGCGGCACTGGGTAACGGTGTCGACCACCATTCACCACTGATGGCGTTGTCCGGACGTTCCGCGCGCCAAGTGCGAAACCGTGCTTCCATCGCGAGAACGTGGTCACGCCATTGATCGAGACCAACAGCAGTACTGCGGTACGGCAGCGTCGATTCCGGCCACTCCTCGTCGTTCGAATGCAGTCGGCCAATCATCCGCTGGTTGTCGAGGTCGACTGGCTCCGCCCACCACCGGGTGAGCGGGGATGCCAGAACGGCGGCAGCTACCGGACGTAAAGCCGCCACGGTGTCCGGCGTGGCGAACATGACATCCTCCTCGTCCGGCGGTTGCCAGTACCGTGCACAGTCCGTCGCGAACGCGAGAGCATTGAGTAGATCCAGTTCGGACAGCCCCGAGATGGCTCGAACATCGACTGCCTCGATCACCTCGAGCACGTCCGCAGGCGTTCGCGGACGGTAAGGGTCGGCAGCTCGCTCGTCCGTACTGCACATGTACGCGACGTTCGCGCAGAAAAATCGTCCGCGTGGTGACGCGAGAACAAGAGTGACCAGGTCCATCAATGAACGCTACCGAACCCGCGCAGCCCGTCGCACGCAGTTACCCGCAGTGAAGTTCTACCCGTGTGTCCACATGTTCTCCTACATTTCGTTCCCGTCAGAGCCGCGTGCGCGGTCGCGTCCGGCGTGGGTGCGAGGGGACGGGTCGAGCGTGGAGGGAATCGGCGATCCGGACCGCCGCACCGCCGCGGACGGTGGTGCCGCGTTGTCAAGCGCGACAAGCCGCCGCAGCTCCTCCTGCTCAGGTGTGAGTGTCGACGTCGTCGTACGGCCCTGCTCAGTCGATACTTCGTCGCGCGCGGAAACCGGCACCGACAGCCGTGGCTGGGAGGCATGGATGGTGGCAAGCTCGCTCCGCACGGCGTACTCGATGTCGAGTGCACGGTGTAGTTCGCCTGATGCGCGATGCGCATCGGCAATTGCCTCCATGGCTTTCATCAATTGCCGCAGCAACAGCATCGCGGACACGCTCTTCGGGAGATGCCCACTGGTCTGCATCACGATCAGTGCGGCGCCACCCGCGGACATAGCGCCCTTCGGGGCCCGGTACGCCCGGTGCGCCGGAAGCTGCGCGGACCGAGCGAGCTGACGCGCCGCCTCGGCCAACGGTCCGGGTGTCGGTTCGATCTTCGCGGACCATGCCGCGAACACCCCCGCGGTACGGCCGGCGGCGCGT